>CAMBRL010000004.1 GCA_945870105.1 Chitinophaga pinensis | reverse complement strand
CATCAAACAGATTAACGGCCTGTGATGCTGTAACTTTAACCTTTGCAGAGGTAGAAATGGAGCTATTGTTTGTTGACATTTCAAAATTAGTGATGCCTTCTGCAGGTGTAAAGGTGAAATCAAAGAACCAATTAGGGTCAATGCTTACGCTTCCGTTTTCGAGTTCAATGCTTACAGGTCCGTTCTGGTAAAGTATTTCATTAGCTACTGAATAGGTGAAGGCAGATGTTTTTCCGGGGTTCATATCATTCATATCTATTGTAAAGTTGAAATTCCCATTCTTAAAAACATCTTCCATTGTTCCCTGTGTAGTTTGAAGGGTAACTACGGTTCCGTTAACGGAAACAGAACTTACAATGCGGATAAACCCTTCGCCCTGCGCGCCTACAATAACATCATTAACCTGAATAGCCGGAGGTGTTCCGGTTGTGTTAAACACATAGAGACCGGTGCTTATATCTGAGGCATTATAATCTACAGACATTAGGGTTGAATCAATAACCTGCACATGCTGCTGCAATTCAAGTAGTCCGGGATCAACAGGATCTGGCTCATTATTATCTTTACTGCAACCGCAGATCAGGGTGATACTTGCAAGCAGCAGGCTAAGCAGAAGTTTTGATGAGTACATAATGATATGTTGTTATATTTATACTTAGCAAATGTATCATTTAAACAACATGCTTGTGTTTATTAAATTGGTGGGGAATCATCACTACTATTCGAAACAAGCTATTGTTCAGTCCCTATGAGATTTACGATTATCTGGAAAGCGAATACAATAAGCCCCGCAGAACACATAGCATTATATGGTATGCTGCAAGGGTGGGGTTGGGGGTGTGAATAATTGGCCTGTTCAAGTGTTGCGGTAATCCCGATAGCTATCTGGAGCTAGTTAACCAATATGCCGCCCAGCTGGGGTATACTAAGGTAAATTTGTCTTTTCCCATTTACCCCTCCACAATTTTTATCTCCTCCTCCGTTAACCCATACAACTCATAAACCATCCTGTCTATTTCTTTATCGGTTTGGGCTATTTGTGTTTTTAGTGCCTGTGCTTTTTGTTTTTCTGTATTAAAGTAGCTCATCCATTCTGCTTCTTCTGCTAAGCTTAGTTGCACCTTGGCTTTTTTCAGTTCTGCTAAAAAACTTTTAAAATCTAAACTGGGCCAGTGCTGCAACTTCGTGCTAGGATAGGCTATGTCGAATTTGGATTGGATGTATTTTAAGAGTGATTCACAGAAAAGAGAATACTCTGTGGTTAATCGCTGTAATGATTGCGCAGCATCCCCAATGAGGATTTGGCGCTGCATATCGCAGTTTTTAACGGGTAGTTTTTTTAGATTGACTATTTTAACTTCTGCGAATGCCTTACCTCCTTCAGGAACTATCAGACTATATAATAGTTGGAACATCCGTGAATTCAACAACGCCATTAGGTAACTATCTAAATAATTTGGAGTAGTCGAGTATAGCAAGTGAACAGTATCGAGAACGTAGTTTTGAAATAGATCTTGTGCAACCACTAAATGGTCAGAGGTTCGTCTAATCAACAGTTTACTTGGTACTGTAAAGTGGATATCATTGGTGTTACTCCAAAGCCTCTCTTTGTCGAACAAAATATATTTTTCAAAAGGTCTAATTAAATATTTATAAAAGTCCTTGCCCATCAGAACAGGCTTTGATTTATCACCGACAATTACATCAGTTAAAAACTCCGAATTATTTCCGGTCTTGGTTCCATTGTAAAAATTAAACCGTGTTTTATCACCAAGTGGAATTGCATTAACCTGAGCTTTAAACCAAATTGCCATCAATTCTTTTTGAAAAAGAAATTTACAGTCTGGAAATCTTTTGAATTCTTCAGATTTCATCTCAAAATATTGACCGAAACGAAACTCATCATGTTGATTAATTCTGGCCAGCCTTGTAAGTTCATTTCTTTTGTTTCTTGAAAAAGTGGGTATCGAAGTATAACCCATTTCTGCATCATCGAAAACCTTATATCTAACATCTAATATTTCATCTATATGGTAGTTTTCAATCAACTGCTCACGGAAATTTGCAAAAAAGTAATTCGTGTGATAAGTGTTCGGAATTATGTAGGAAAGCTTGCCATAACTATTAAGGAGTTTTAAACCTACCTCAATAAATATCAAATAGGAGCTAACCTTATAAGCAGAAGTCAAAGGATATTTTATCTTTAGGTAATTTGTAATTTCATCGTCATGACTTTGTTTAGCTCCTAACGCAAAAGTTATGTAAGGCGGATTCCCAATCACAACATCAAAACCGCCTTTTGCAAATACCTGTGGAAATTCTTTCTCCCAGTTAAATGCTTTATCACCTGCCACAGCAGGGTCATCAATCAAGGAGTTTCCGCATTTAATATTATTGTTCAGGTCGTTCAGTTTGCGGTTGGGTTGTGCGGTGCGCAGCCATAGCGAGAGTTTGGCTATCTCTACGCTTTCTTCATTCAAATCAACACCAAATAAATTGTTTTCTAAAATGCTGTTCTCCATATCACTCAGCACCAGCGCATCACCAAACAGTTTTGCCTGCAACTCGTCAACATAGCGGTGTTCGTTAATAAGAAAATCAAGCGCCTGATTTAGAAAAGCACCGCTGCCGCAGGCAGGGTCGCAAATGGTCAGTTGCAAAAGCCAGTTGCGGTAGGCAGTTAGTTTATCCAATAATGCCTGCCTTGTTTTCTGCTGCCGCTTTTTATCGGTGGTATATTCTTCTTCATTCAGTTGCAGTTCTGCTTTTTGTTCGGTGCTGAGTTTGCCCACTGTATTTTCAACAATGTATTTGGTAATGTATTTAGGTGTATAAAAAACACCGTCTTTTTTGCGCTTGGTTTTGCTTTTGTCTATTACTTCACCGGCAAGCTGCGCCTTTATCTCATCCAGTTCGTTCAGCGAGTTTTCAAAAATATGGCCGAGAATATTTACATCTACCTCACTGGCAAAATCATATTCGCTCAGTTTATGCGTATGCCTATACAACAGGTCATCATCAATTTTTACACTGTCTAATAATTCATCGGCTTTAAATAGTCCGCCACCATAGGCATATATCTCATACCTGTTGTTTTTAAAACCGGTGTTCAGGTAATTGAAATGCTTTTTAAACTGCTCATACAGGGGTTTGTATTCGTCCAGTTCTTTCAGTTGTTTCCATTCACTCATTACATTGCGAACCGCATTGGGCGGCAGCAATTGCCGGTCTTCGGCAAAAAAGAGAAACAGAAAACGGTCTAACAGTTTTTGTGATTTATTAAAAAGTTCTAAGGGGTTGTGTTGCGGATTAAGTGCTACCAAATTCTGATGCAGTTCGCGTTTAAACAGCGAGTAATCGTTATACAGTTTTTTGGTAATAATATCTTCCTGCCCCAGGCTTTCATCTTTTATCTTTTTAGGTATTCCCTTTTCAATATTGCTGTAAGCAAGGCAAAGCCAGAGCAATTGAAAATCATTTTCGGTAAGCGTAAAAAGATTGAACTCAATATGTTCAATGGCATTATCAATGTAAAAGCGCAGCTTCTCAAAATTGGAAGTAATAATATATACGCATTGCGGCTGATTATTTTTATAACCAAAAGCCTGTGTTTCAATTTTGCCAAGGTCGGTGGTGTCGGTGCCTTTTAGTTCTATTACGGCAATTACTAAACCCTCACCCCCTGCCCCTCTCCCGGGTGGAGAGGGGAGAATGATAGCCCCATCTGCCTTTTTGCTGTCTTTTACATTCTTGTATTCGGTAGTTAAATTAAAATCGGGCTGGGGATTTTTGGTATAGCCTAATACGTTTACAAAAAGGTCAATCAGAAACTCGCCCTGATATTGTTCTTCTTTACTGTTGCGTATGTTTTCCTGTATTACAGGATTATGAAAATGTGCTTTAAACTTTGCATAAGCGGCTTGTATAACAGCAGCATCCTGCGCTTTCAGGTATTTATTTAAAACTGCATTCTGGAAAAAGGCCATGGGTTTATTTCAATTCCTCAAATCTCTTAATTCCCCCCGAACAAACAAATTAAATTTTAGCACTTGTATTTGTGCAGAGTCGCAAAAATTGCACACAAATTCCACACTTTTAGCCATTTTCCCCCGTTCCCCGTTTCTCCGTTCGCCATTCGCCATTCTGCATTCTGCTTTCTGCTTTCTGCTTTCTGCATTTCTGCGTTTCTGCGTTTCTGCGTTTCTGCTATTATGTTCAAAATAATCCCCCAAATCTCACAATTCCCCCCGAACTAACAAATTATTTTTTTACTATTAGTCTATATATAGCTGAAACTATTACCTGCATAGCTTTTATTATTGCCTGCTTTTAAAAAATCATTGCTTGTATTGGTTCAATACTTGTCTGTGCAGGTTTAGTTGTTGCAGGTATTAGTTCAATACTTGCTTGTATAGTTATAAGTATTGCATGTACCGGTTCAATACTTGCTTGTACCGGTTCAATACTTGCATGTATTAGATTAACTTTTGCATGTATCGGTTCAATACCTGCATGTATTGGTTTTGCGCATGCATGTATTGCTGTATTACTTGCATGTATTGGTTTAATGTTGTCATGCATCAATTCAATACTTGCATGTATTGGTTTAATGTTGTCATGTATCGGTTCAATACTTGCATGTATTGGTTTAATGTTGTCATGTATTGGTTTTATTCAAGCAGTATTTTTTTTAAAACCGGGGTTTTTCATGTTTTTTCCCGCATAAATGGCTCTTATTTTCAAAAACTTTTCAAAAACTATATCTAAGATATACCATGCTTCCTGAAAGCGGGGCTATCTTGGTTCACGGAATAATTAACGCATTAATATTAACTAAAAACAAAAAACAATGAAAATCATTCCACGCTTACTATTAAGACTGATGAGCTATGAAGGCTTTGACGAATTTGTCAACCTAATCATCAGCATGTTAACGGGTAACATCAACTTTCCCGTAACAACTCCCGCACTTGCGGTTGTGCAGGCCAAAGCAGCGGCCTACCACACCGTAGTGCTGCAGTGCAAAGACGGCAACGGTAACAAGGTGCAACGCCAGCAGCGCAAACAGCTGCGCACGGAGCTGCACATTATTATTACCGAACTGGCTTATGATGTGGCAGCGCGCTCGCTGGGCGACCTTGCCATTTACCTCACCAGCGGCTTCGACTACAAAAGGCCGCGCGTACCGGCAGGTGATTTAACGGCTCCGGGAAACAACCGTTTGGGCTATAACGTAAATTCTGGCGAACTGGTAAACCGCCATAACAAAGTTCAGGGGGCTATACTGTATGTTATTATGGTGGGCATTACTGCCACACCGGATAATGTTTCGGTACTGGCAACCATGGCAATGGGTCCTACACCGGGTCCTGCTCCGGGACAAAACTGGTGGCTGGCGGGAGTATCGTCATCCACTACATTTACTATTACCGAACTGGCTCCTGGTACTATGTATTATACCCGCTGCTGCGCCATAGGCCGTGGGGGAAGTAAAGTAGGTCCGTGGAGTGGAGTGGTGGGGAAGATGGCGGTGTAACCACCCCCGCCTTCGGCACCCCCTCCTTGAAGGAAGGCGGGGGAAGCAGAGGCACCTGCACACCAGATGCAAGCAAAGCTGTCCACTTGTTAGCTGTGTTAATATAGTTAATGGGTGGGCAGTTTACATTAGGCAGTTAATGTGCTGGGCAGTTACCGCTCCCCTCCTTTTTTCAAGGAGGGGTGTCCGCAGGACGGGGTGGTTTTAAACCCTTCCGCCCTGTGGGCATCCGCCTGAGGCGGAGAAGGAACTTGCAGCCGCGTTGAAAAAAAACAATCGTTAATGTATATAGGCAGTTTTTATGCTGGGCAGTTACCGCTCCCCTCCTAACAAAGGAGGGGTGTCCGCCCAATGCGGACGGGGTGGTTTATAGCTTATCTTTAAAATAAGCCTTAATATCATTCAACATTTGTTCTCTATGCTCAAAAACAAATTTATTTTCAAATCTTAATACCTTAAATCCGGCTTCTTTCAGTTTTTTATCTCTTGAAATATCTTTATCCTGTTGATCAGGATTGTTATGAACTTCGCCATCCAGTTCAATAACAAGATGCTCTTCCGGACAATAAAAATCAACTACAAAATCATCTATGCTATGTTGCCTCCTGAACTTTCGGCCTTCCAGCTGACTGTTTTTAAGCAACGACCAAAGTGCTGCTTCAGCCGGAGTGAGGTGATGGCGTAAATGCTTGCGAATAGGTTTTAAATAAACAAGATTGTGTTTTGGTTTTTCATTCATCATGCTAAAATAAAAAAAACAATTTACAATCTGAAACCCTTCCGCCCTTCGGGCACCTTCCCTTGCAAAGGGAAGGAACTTGCAGCCTATACACCCGCGCTGAATGATAGGCAGTGCTTACGGCAGTTTATGAGTTAGGTAGTTACCGCTCCCCTCCTAACAAAGGAGGGGTGTCCGCCCAAGCGGACGGGGTGGTTTTAAAATAATTCAAAAACCCTTCCGCCCTTTGGGCACCTTCCCTTGCAAAGGGAAGGAACTTGCAGCCGCGTTGAAAAAAAACAATCGTTAATGTATATAGGTAGTTTTTATGCTGGGCGGACGTGGTGGTTTATAGCTTATCTTTAAAACAAACTTTTAGTAATCAAACAAACCCTGCATCACCACCGCCACCTTTTCAGCCGATGGAATCATGGTTTGTTCCAGAACAGAGTTAAGCGGAATTGCCGGTAAATTCTCAGAGCCTATTACTTCAACAGGAGCATCTAAATATTCAAAACAGGTTTTGGATATGCGTCCTGCAATGCTCTGCGCGAAAGAATTATTTACGGGTTCTTCGGTTACTACTAAACATTTTCCGTGTTTTTTTACCGAGGCATAAATCGTTTCTTCGTCCAATGGATTCAGCGTGCGCAGGTCAATTACTTCTACTTTGCCCGGAAAGTTTTTAGCGGCATTTTTAGCCCAGTAAACACCCATTCCGTAAGTGATTACAGTAATAGTATTTCCGTTTTGTAATTCTTCTGCTGATGCCTCTAATGCAATGCGTGCCTTGCCAAAGGGGATAATATAATCCTCATCGGGCTCAATGGTTTTGGCATCTTCGGTGCCTTTTATTTTTGACCAGTACAAACCCTTGTGTTCAAGAATAAGAACCGGATTAGGGTCGTAATAAGCTGCCTTCAATAAACCTTTTAAATCCGCACCGGTGGAAGGATACGCGATTTTTATTCCTTTGATATTTGCCAATACAGATTCTACGCTGGATGAGTGGTAAGGGCCACCGCTTCCGTAAGCACCAATAGGTACACGGATGATGCAACTTGCCGGCCATTTGCCATTACTCAGATAGCACGAGCGGCTTACTTCTGTAAACAGTTGATTTAAGCCCGGCCAGATATAATCTGCAAACTGTACTTCAACAATAGGTTTGCAGCCTGCGGCACTCATACCCACGGTACTGCCAATAATAAATGCTTCCTGTATCGGAGTATTGAATACTCTGTTATCACCAAACTGTTGTGCAAGCGTAGCTGCTTCACGAAACACTCCGCCTAATCTTCCTCCAACATCTTGTCCGTAAAGCAAACACTCAGGATGCTTTGCCATCAGCTCGCGGATAGCAAACAAAGCGGAGTCAACCATCACCGTTGGCTGTTTGCCTGCGGGACTGCGTTCTCCTTTTTCTTCGGTAACAGGGGTAGGGGCAAACTCATGTAAAAACAAATCCGATGGTTGCGGGTCTTCAGCCTGCAGCGCATTTTCGTAATCTGTTTCTACTATCTGCTGTGCGGTTTTATTCAGTTCGTCCAGTTCATTTTCTGTAACACCAATCTCTGTCAGTTGCTTCCTGTATTTTGGAAAAGGGTCACGGGCTTTATGTTTTGCCAGGTCTTCTTCACTGCGGTAAAACTCCATGCGCACCCCCGATGTATGGTGGTTAAGCAGCGGAACTTTTGCATGAATTAGAAACGGTCTGCGCTCTTTGCGCATCAATTCTATCACTTCCGCAACGGTTTTATAACACTCTATAAAGTCAGTGCCGTCAATGCTGCGCACTTCCAGTCCTTTAAATCCTCGGGCATATTCGGTAGCATCCATGGCGCGTATTTCTTTTGCCGTTGCCGAAATATCCCATTCATTATCCTGCACAAGGTAAAGGATAGGCAGTTTTTTCAGAACCGCCATTTGAAAAGCTTCTGCCACTTCGCCTTCGGTTATGGAGGCATCGCCTAATGAGCAAACTGAGATTGGCTTTTCTGCTGAAGATTTTAAACCAATCAATTCCTGATATTGCAAACCCATTGCAACACCCGTTGCCGGTATTGCCTGCATCCCTGTTGCGGAACTCTGGTGCGGTATCTTAGGCATATCATCACGCTTCAGACTTGGATGTGAGTAATAGGTTCTTCCACCCGAAAAAGGGTCGTCACGTTTTGCAAGTAACTGAAGCATCAGTTCATAAGGCGTAATGCCTATTGCTAACAACATAGCATCATCGCGGTAATAAGGCGCAACAAAATCCTGAGGCAGTAATTGTAAACCTAATGCAAGTTGTATGGCTTCATGTCCGCGCGAAGTGGCGTGCACATATTTGGAAGTAACCTTGGCATTTTTCTCGTAAATATCTGACATGGCACGGGCTGTGCACATCAGTTGCCACGCCTTTAACAGCGTGTTTCCCGGCAAAACAGAACCGGTTTTTTTCTTCTCCGTTACGATTGCAGCCATACCTTATTGGTTTCGGTAATTTATTCCGCAATATACGAATAATTCAAAATATTGTTTGTTGAAACAGGTTATTTGACAAATAAAAACCTGATAATGATGAATATTGAAATACAACTGTTGGTTTGAGTATTTGCGTAGACTAACTACTCAACGGCCTCCTGCTTTAAACTTACTGATAGCCTCGCGTGTAAAGTCTGAAAGCACCAATCTTCCGCTGATGGCAGCTCTTTCGGCAAGAAGTGTATCCCAGTTCTCGGTTCCTTTCCAGGCAACTTTTTTTAGTTCTGCCATAGCTTCGGGGCTGCTGAAGGATAATGTCATGGCCAGCAGTTTTACCGCTTCATCCATTTCTTCGGTAGTAGAAAATACTTCGGCATACAATCCTTTTTCTTTTGCCCATGCAGCACTTTCCCATTTAGTAGCATTAACAGAAAGCTGCACAAAGGCTGAGGTTCCAATCTTGCGCTCAACAGCCGGACCCACAACAAAAGGTCCAATACCCACCGCCAGTTCACTAAGTTTTACCGAAGCAGAGTCCAATGCAAAGGTATAATCAGCAGCAGAAGCAATTCCTACACCACCGCCTACTGCTTTGCCCTGCACACGTGCAATTACAAACTTGGGTGCTTTGCGGATAGCATTGATAACAGCTGCAAAACCTGAGAAAAAATAGTTGCCTGTTTCGGTGTCTTTAATCGAAATCAGTTCGTCAAAAGATGCGCCTGCACAGAATGCTTTTTCGCCCCGGCTTTTTAATACAATCACTTTTGCATCGGGGTTGTTTCCGGCTTTGGTAATTTCTTCGGCAAGCTGACGAAGTAAAACACCCGGCAATGAGTTGCTTTGCGGATGATAAAAGGTGATGGTAGCTATTCCGTTTTCAGTTGCTGTGCTTACAATTCCCTGTTCTGATGACATAATTAAGATGGATAATTTATCGGATAAAAGTAGAACATATTTTTCATTGATATAGCAACACCCTTTTCTTTGAAAACCTTTTGTCTAATGCTTTGATTATGTAATGAAAAAATACTTATGTTCGCCTCAATTCAATTTAAAATATCAATTTAAATACCTTAAAATGAAAAGAATTCTATTATCCGTTCTGGCGCTTTGCTCTTTCGGGCAACTGTTTGCACAGAACAACACTACCGGAGTTATTACTTCTTCTGAGTTTCACATCACCCGACCGTTGAGTGAAATTTTTAAAGAAAACCCGGTTGATGAAAACAAGGTTTATACAGAGAAAGAATCCTCTGACCGCCAGCACCGTATACCTGCAGAGTTTCCTTTTACAGTAGCAGACGGACCACAGTACGGCAATGATGATAAAACCATTCAAAGCAGAATGGGTGATGTGCCTGCACAGCCAACCAGAGCTAACGTTGCCGGACAAACAGCAACCGGTTTCCGCCCTTTTGATCCATCAGGTGCTGTAGGACCTAATCATTACATTCAAATGATTAATTCTACTACGTTTAAGGTGTACAATAAATCCACTATGGCAGTAATGCTGACTGCTACACTTGGTAATCTGTGGTCACCGGCTACAGGTAATTCAGGCGACCCTATTGTGATGTATGACAAAGCAGCTGACCGTTGGTTTCTTGCACAATTCGGAACAAGCACTGATAAGAAAATATACATTGCTGTATCTACTACCAACGACCCTACAGGTTCATATTACACCTACACCTATGTATCTCCTTTATTTCCCGATTATTTAAAATTCAGTGTTTGGGCAGACGGATATTACATGACCTCTAACCAAAGTCAGCAACGTGTATTTTCTTTTGAAAGAGATGCCATGCTTGCAGGTACACCCGGTGCCCGCGGATTGTATGTAAACTATTCACCACCAAAAGCAGGATTTTTTGTTCCGCTGCCCGGTGATGCTGCAGACGGTGTTTTACCTGCTCCCGGAACTCCATGTCCTATCTTCTCTTATTCTGATAACGGATGGGGTACAGGCTATTCAGATGCTGTAAACATTTATAACATGGCTGTAACTTGGGGAACAACTCCAACAGCTTCTATTACATTAGCTGCTAACGTTGCCACTGCTGCTTTTGATGCATCGTATAATGCACAATGGAATGATGTTTCTCAACCGGGAACAACTCAGAAATTAGATGGTATTGGAGGAGTATGTATGTACCGTGCACAGTGGAAAAGCTGGAGCGGCTACAATACAATTGTATTGAACTGGGCTGTTAAAATCAATACTACAACGCGCAGTATTAAATGGGCTGAATTGCGCCAGAATCAATCAACAGGTGTTTGGAGTATGTATCAGGAAGGTATTTACGCTCCTGATGCTGACACCCGTTGGATGGGCTCTATGGCAATGGACAACAATGGTTCAATAGGAATAAGCTATATTAAATCTAATGCAACATCTGTTTATCCCGGTTTGTTTTACACAGGCAGAAGAACCTGTGATCCGCTGGGCACAATGCCGGTTACGGAAGCACTTGTTATTGCCGGTACCGGTTCACAAACAGGTATGAATAGAGTAGGGGATTATTCACAAACTGTTCTTGACCCTGATGGTGTTACTTTCTGGAGCACCAGTGAATACATGGGCGGAACAACAGGTACAAGCGCAGCAAGAACACGAATATTCTCTTATCAGATTTCGCCTTGCGTGGTAAATACCAATGCAGGAGTTAGCATTGCACTTACAAGTGGAACTAATCCTACTTGCACAGGTTCATCCGTTACCTTTACAGCAACGCCAACCAATGGCGGAACAACACCTGTTTACCAATGGTTAGTTGACGGTGTAAATGATGGTACTAATTCGCCAACATTTACTACTTCTACTTTAACAAGTGGACAGGTTGTCAGCTGTGTAATGACATCTAATCTTCCGGGTGTAACAGGTAATCCTGCAACATCAAATACTATTACAATGACGGTAAATTCAGCAGTAACACCAAGTGTTGCTATTGCCATTTCTTCTGGAACTAATCCAACCACTTCAGGTTCTTCTGTAACATTTACAGCAACTCCTGTTAATGGCGGAACAACTCCTTCTTACCAATGGAAAGTTAACTCAACCAATGTTGGAACAAACGCTGCAAGCTATACAACCACTGCGTTAATAAACGGTGATGTGGTAAGTTGTGTGTTAACATCTTCTTCTTCATGCGCAAGCCCTTCAACTGCTACCAGCAATACCATTATCATGACGGTAACAGGCCCTGTAGCTTATTGCAGTGCATCTTCCAGCAGTACCAGCAGACAATACATCAAAAAAGTTGTTATTGGAACTATCAGTAACAGCACCGGAGCAACTACATATTCAAATTTCACTTCATTGTCAACTACTGTTTCGGTGGGTGTTGCTAAATCAATTACTGTTACCAGAGGAAGAAATACTTCTACTAATAAAGTGGTTATTTTCTGCGATTGGAATAACAACGGTGTATTTACTGATGAAGGTGAAACAGTGTATACTTCAGCTGCAGGTTCTGGTCCGTTTACTACCAGCATTACTGCACCTGCTTCTGCTATATCAGGGTCGGTAAGAATGAGAATACGTCTCACTGATTCAGCTACCGGAGTTAATCTTACTTCATGCGGAACATCTTCTTACGGAGAGGTGGAAGATTATACACTTGTTGTTGGTGCACATGGTGCAACTCCTATTGAAACAAATGAAGATGCACCTGTTGTAAGTTCAATTCCTCCAACAGTATACTTATCTGTATATCCTAATCCAAGTGCAGGGGATGTTACTGTTAAAGGTGAAAATGAGGGTGAATATTACCTTATGAATGATTTAGGCAAATTGATAGTATCAATCAAATTGAATGCTGACAATAACTATACTAAGCTTATTAATGGTTTAGATAACGGTTCTTATATTCTGGTTGGCCAGAATAAATTTGGTGTTTCTAAACAGAAAGTAATTGTAACCAAGTAATCAGGTTAATAATGTTCTTTAAGAAGAGGCTGCCTAAAAAGGCAGCCTCTTCTTTTTATATGATTTTATGCTTTAATTGCCCAGCGCAATTTAGCTGAACGTGCACGCGGGTTGCTGCTGATTTCCTCCACTGAAGGACGAATAGGGTCAGGTGCAACCTCGCTGTAAATACCTTCTCTGAAAAACTGCTGAAACGATTTCTTTACTCTTCTGTCTTCGCCAGAATGAAAAGAAAGAATAGCAACTCTTCCGCCCGGTGCAAGTGCAGCAGGAAGTTTTTCTAAGAATTTTTCTAATACACCAAACTCATCGTTTACAATGATGCGCAGTGCCTGAAAGCAGCGTTGGCAGGTTTTCTTAATGGTTTCATCTCGTTCATCGGCAGGAATAAACTGCAATACTTCTTTAATAATAGACTTTAGTTGTGTGGTTGTTTCAACGGGCGTGTTCTTACTTATTTCATTCTTGATGGCAGCTGCTATGATAGCTGCATGGGGTTCGTCTGCATTTTCAATCAGCAATTCTTCAAGGCGAGGTTGACTGATTCTTTTGAGCAGTTGTGAGGCGGGATTTCCGCTTTTAGGATTTAGCCTCAGGTCAAGCGGGCCTTCTACTTTTAAAGAAAAACCCCGCTCAGGATTATCTATCTGCATGGATGAAACTCCCAGATCGGCCAATACAAAATTCAAAGGACCTGATTCAAAAACAATCTGTTCTATTCCCGAAAAATTCATTTTACGGATAAATAACACATCAGGACCATAGCCTAGTGCTTCCAGCCTTTCGCGGGTGCGGGGCAATTCAAACGGGTCAACATCGGTGGCAAATAAATGTCCGCCCGGTGCAAGGCGTTTAAGTATTTCCAAACTGTGTCCGCCATAACCCAACGTAGCATCAAGACCTGTCTGTCCCGGTTGTATATTCAGGAATTCAAGTATTTCGTTTACACAAATGGAACGATGCATACCGGCAGGAGTATTGCCTTTCTGCATTACTTTTTCAATGTCGGCAGCATATTTCTCCGGTTGCAGCTCTTTGTATTTTTCTTTAAAGCTTTTTGGGTGCGTGCCTTTATAACGAACTCTGCGCGGTGGTTTTGATTGCTCGTTATCCATTACTTCTTGCTACAGTTCATTGTATTTCTTATTTGAATTCCTGCTTTTCTCTACCGGGTATTTTGCAGCATTTTTCTCCAGTTTTGCAGCAATAGCATCAGTAAGATCAATGTTATAATGCTTGCTGATATAAATAAGAAAGATGGCAATGTCGGCTACTTCATCTTTTACTTTTTCACGGTCAATTTCGGTTTGTTGTTGTTCGGTTTTCCACAAATGGAGTTCCTGCAGTTCACCTACTTCAATGTTAAGTCCAAGCAATAAATCCTTTATTTGATGAAACTGCTTCCAGTTGCGCTCATCGCGGAAGTTGAGTGTTTTTTCTTCAATCTCTTTGAAATCCATATCAGTTATTTAATGTTTTAAAGACAAACTTTATCCAATCCCTTTCCCCAGATAAGCCCTCAGCCTAGGCGGAATATTCCGCTGCACCAATGCCTGCCGCACTTGCCACTCACGGCCTTTCAGTGCATCAATTTCAGCAGCTGGCAGCAGTGCAATTTCTTTTCCGTCTTTTACAGCAAGAGGAATACCATCCATATACAAGATACGGTTTCCATAAAGCGCAGAAACCCGTTTTCCGGGAGTAATTACTCCTGTTAAATTCAAAGGGTCACTTGCACTTATTGAAATCAATCTTCCTGATTTTTCGTCCTTTCTTATTTTGCGTAAAAGCGCTATTGTTTCAGGCAGGGCAAACTGTTCACCATACATTCCTTCCACAAATCTTCCTCCTCGTATTTCTCCTCTTGCTTCCATCAATCTGTAAATCTTTATCAATTCTCTCCACCGTGGTGTTAGATTTTCTTTTTCAGCCAATCTTCTAAACACCACACCGTATCTTTTTAACAATGTTCTTGCAATTGTTTCCAATGACTTCTTTTTCTCAGATATATCTGCTGATGAAACAGCCGGATTTAACAGACTCCATCTGCCTGCTTGTTCCATGCTGAACACAATGTTACTTTTTGTCCGTCCTGCCTGTGTACTGTACTTTGCAGGAAGTAACAAAGCTCTCAAACCGGTAAAACTATCGGAAGTAAGCAGCCCGCACGATACCAATTCATTCATTGCTTCTTCTGTTTGTCCGCGCAGCAGGCCTGTCTTTTCGATTATTTCATTAAAGAACATAGCACCATATTGACTAAGCACTTCCTGTATTTTCTTTGCGTTGTGCGAAAGTTCAAACAGTTTTTCTCCTGTACTTTCCGCTTTCCAGATACCAAGTGCAGGCCTTGAAACAATAGAGACAGGTGTGGTTTTTACCGGTCCTGAATTCTTACTGTTATTGTTTGTTCTGAATCTTCCCCATGCAAATTTTCCTGAAAGACAAAGCACATCAAGCCAGTGATGGTCATAGTCGTTTACCCGCATGGTAAGTATATCGCTTTCCCATGCTGCCGCCTGTGCTTCGAAGCCTTCCAGTTGATCCAATACTTTTTCCAATGCCTGCGGCCCTTCACTCTGTGTGCCTGTTTCCACCTGTTGCCATTGGAACAGGAAACGCATAAAGTCTGCTGCATTCACCGGCTGCACTTCGCTGCGCAGTTTCTTCAACGTATAACGGTGAATACGTGCTAACAACCTGCGCTCGCACCATTCTAATTCCGGTTCATCAGGATTAAATTGCCCGCGGAAAACAAAACCTTCATTTTCCAAAATACTTAAAGCCATATCCACATCAGTCAATGGCAACGCCATTGTTTCTGAAATACCGGAAGCAGTTACCGGTCCCAGTATTTCCAATCTTCCGCGAATAATTTCTGCCAATGAGTTTTGGTTCTCAGGAAAAGCCGATTGTATCTTTTCCGGAATACTTACTAAAGGATTCAATGTTGCCGAAGGGTAAACTTTAAAGAGTTGCGGCAAGCGCTCAACGGCTATCCACAAGCGAATGTGCTGATAGTTCAAAACCGTTGCACGTTTGGCAATTACCAGTTCATCAAAATATTTTCTCCAGTTATTTTCTTCTCCTTCTTTTTCGGTAATGAAACCGGAGAGAACCAACGCATCATGCAATTCATCATAGTTTTCAGCCTCAGGAAATGCTTCTTTCTTCACAGCATCAATAGCAGCTTCATCTAATTTTCCTAAATCTTTTGCCTGCTCAGGATCCATCCATCTGCGATTGCGAACAGCATTAGTGCGCCTTTCTTCCAGCGGTGCATCATCTAAGAAAGCATAAGGACGCGCATTTAATATTCCATGTGCAAAAGGAGAAGGCTCCTTTAAATCTTTGGCAACTAAATTCAGTTCTCCCGCTTTGATGGAGCGCAATAAATTTTCCAACCGCTCAATATCCATTGCTTCATACAAACAATCGTGAATGGTTTGATTTACTAAGGGATGGTCTGGCACTTCGCGCTCGCCCTGTATATTTTCAAAGCAAGCTAACTGGTCGGGAAACACCAGTGCAATCAAATCTTCGCTGTTCATGCGCTGAATTTGCGGAGGCACTTTTTTTCCTGCTCTTCTGCGCAACACTGCCAATGCCCGCGATGCATTCCAGCGCCAGCGTATCTCAAACATCGGTGAATCAAGCAGCGCCTGTATCAACACCGTGCGCACAGTCTGTGCATTCAGGTAGTGGAATACTTCTTCGAGGGGAAAGCTGTGCGTTGAACCCAGCGAAAGAATAATTGCATCTTCCGTTGCTGCTGCCTGCAATTCAAAATTAAATTTCTTGCAGAAGCGTTTGCGTAACGATAAGCCCCATGCTCTGTTCATGCGGCTTCCGTAAGGTGAATGAATAACCAAATGCATATCACCCGCTTCATCAAAGAAGCGTTCCATCACCAATGTTTCCTGCGTAGGCATTACACCCATTGCGGCTTGTGCGGATGCGTAAAAGTTGACCAATTGCTCGGAAGCAGAAGTGGATAATCCCAACTCTTCTGTCAATGCCTGCACAGTTTCGGCTATTTGTAAATCATGATTGCTGCCTAATTTCTCTGAAATATCAGCACGCAATCTTGAAACCGCTTGCGATAATTCCACCGTTCTTCCGGGTGCTTCGCCCAGCCAGAAGGGAATGGTAGGAGGTAAGCCCCCTGCATCAGCCACGCGCACTTTTCCTGTTTCCACATTCAATATTCTCCACGAAGTATTTCCCAATTGAAAAATATCTCCCGCCATGCTGTCAATGGCAAAATCTTCGTTCAGTGTTCCCAGAAATGTGCCACTTGGTTCTAAAATAACATCGTAATCAAAACTATCGGGTATAGCTCCGCCCGAAACAATAGCGGTTAGCTTGGCGCCTTTGCGGGCTCTGAGTGTATCGTTCACCATATCGCGGTGCAGGTAAGCGCTGCGCCTGCCGCGCTTAGTGGCAAAACCATCCGAAAGCATGGTTACTATTTCATCAAATTCCTTGCGCTCAAGATTGCGGTAGGGGTAAGCCTTCTTCACCAATTCAAACAGATCATCTTCCTTGTATTCGTCACACGATACCTCGGCAACCATTTGCTGTGCAAGGATGTCAAGAGGTTTATCGGGAATAATTATTTTGTCTAATTCACCGCGTTTCACGGCATCTAAAATTGCAACGCTTTCAGCCAGCTCATCTAAGTTAAGCGGAAATAAACGTCCTTTCGGTGTTCCTATAACACTGTGTCCCGAGCGACCAACCCGTTGCAGAAAAGCAGCAATGGAACGCGGAGAACCAACCTGGCAGACGAGGTCAACCGAACCAATATCAATACCCAATTCCAGTGAAGCAGTTGCAACCAAAGCCCGCAGCGAACCGTTTTTCAACCGCTGCTCTGCATCAAAGCGGTGGTCTTTGCTCATGCTGCCGTGGTGTGCGGTAACGGCATCAGCACCTAATCGTTCGGTCAATGTGTGAGCCAATCGTTCTGCCAGTCTTCGTGTGTTTACAAAGATGAGCGTGGTTTTATGTGATAGAATTAATTCTTCCAGTTTCTGATAAATTTCGCCCCACACTTCGTTGGCCATTACTGCCGTAAGCGGTGAGGGCGGCACTTCAATGGCAATATCCAATATGCGTCTGTGTCCTGCGTTTACAATTACCGCAGAATATTCTTTGCCGTGTGTTCCTGTTAAAAATTCCGCAACCTGTTCAATCGGTTTTTGTGTTGCCGATATGCCGATGCGCTTCAGTCTGTTCTTTGTTAGAACTTCCAATCGCTCTAATGAAAGTGCCAGATGCGAACCTCTTTTATCGCCCACCAGCGCATGTATCTCATCCACTATAACAGTCTGTACTGTGGATAATATTTTCCGTCCGTTTACGGAAGTCAGCATGAGGTATAGTGATTCAGGAGTGGTGACTAAAATATGCGGTGGATTTTTAATCATCCCTGTCCGCTCTGCCTGTGGTGTATCGCCTGTGCGCACACTTACGCGTATGCCGGGAGGAAACAAGCCTTGTTCTTCCAATTCTTTTTGTATTCCCGAAAGCGGAACATTCAGGTTGCGCTCAATATCATTGCTCAGGGCTTTCAATGGTGAGATATAAACCACCTGCGTTGCATTCTCTAACCGAAACTCAAGACTTTGTTTTACCAAATCATCAATAGCCGAAAGAAACGCAGCCAGTGTTTTACCCGAACCCGTTGGCGCAGCAATCAGCGTGTTGTTACCTGCTTTTATTTCTTTCCAGGCAAGGCGCTGCACCTCGGTAGGTTCACCAAGGTTTTTGGCAAACCAGGATTCAACGGTGGGGTGGAAGAGGCTCATGGCTTTGTCTTCACCTTAAACTCGCTCTCGGTTATATCTTCATCATTCATGAAGTAAAACACCCCGCCCCAGTTGTGCACCACTTTAACGTAGGTAGTTTTGTAATTGCTTTTGATAATGTTGATGGTAGTGGTTTTCTTTTTGCCGTCATCCACAGTATCTTCGGTACGTGAATCGGGTAGGGGAGTGTAGTAATCTTCTTTTGTTTTTTTCTTGGCTTCTACGTTGGCATAGTTTTGCTGGCGTGTTTTTTCTTCTTCCTGCGCACGGGCTATAGCAGCTTTCTTGCGTTCGTCTTCAACGGCTTTAGCGGCCAATAATCTTTTCTCTTCGGATTCTGCTGCATTGGCCAGAATTTCTTTTTTGCGAGCTTCCTGTTCGGAACGGGCAAGTTCTATTTCTCTTAACTCCTCAGCTTTGCGGGCTTCTTCGGCTTCACGGGCTTCTTCTGCTGCTTTGGCTGCGGCAGCTTTTTTAGCTTCCAGTTCTGCCTGTGCAGCTGCTATGCGTTTGGCTTCTTCATCTGCAGTTGCTTTGGCAGCAGCCTTGCGGGCTTCATCTGCAGCTTTGGCTTCGGCCTGACGTTTGGTTTCTTCATCGGCACGGACTTTTTCAGCGGCTTTGCGTGCTTCTTCGGCAGCCTTTGCATCAGATGCTTTTCGCGCTTCTTCTTCCAATCGCGCTTTTTCAGCAGCCTTACGCACCTCCTCCGCAATTTTTGCTTCTTCGGCTAAACGCTTTTCTTCTTCAGCTTTTGCTTCCGCCATAATTCTTTTTTCTTCGGCAAGCTTGGCTGCTGCGGCTTTGCGTTCTTCTTCTGCTTTTGCCTCGGCATTTTTGCGTGTTTCTTCAGCCAGTTTGGCATCAGCCAATCTGCGCACTTCTTCTGCTTTGGCTTCTGCCATTTTGCGTTTTTCTTCTTCTGCTTTAGCTTCGGCAAACTTGCGTTTTTCTTCTTCCAGTGCTGCTGCTGCCTGGCGTTTTACCTCTTCCTGTGCGGCCTGCTCGGCTGCTTTAGCTTCGGCAAACTTGCGTTTCTCTTCTTCCTGTGCAGCAAGGGCTAAGCGCTTTGCTTCTTCTTCTGCTGCTTTGGCAGTTGCTTTTGCTTCGGCCTGGCGTTTTGCTTCTTCGGCAGCGGTTATTGCCTCAGCAGCTTTTTTGGCTTCTGCTTCGGCTTTAGCCTGTGCCGATTGCTGTTGCTCTGCCTGCGCTACTAATTTCTCTTCTTCTTTTGCCTTTTCCTCCAATTGTTTTTCTGCTTCTTTTATTTGTGATAAAATGGATTTGGTGTAATCGGTATCATAAAAGAATTCATCTTTTTCTTCCATATACCGGAACATGCCAACAGGCTGATTGAATACCACAATATTTACTCCTTCATATTGCTTAAAAATCTCTACTTCAAATTCTAATGGATCAAAACCTTCCGCTATTAAATCTTCAGGTGCGTGGGTATCTACGGCTATCTTTTTGGTGATATATCCCGGTTTTGAATAGGATAAAACATAATCTGCATTATAATTAAGTCTCAGTGAAAATTTAGAACCTTTGAATGCAATGGTTTCAACCACTGAACCATTTCTGCTTACTGTTATGGAAGCACCTTCTGATTTACCGCCATCAATTTTAAATTTACCCTGAACATCTAAGGTTTGCCCAAAAGCACTGCATGAAAATGTCAATGCTGCCAGCAATAACACTCCATTCCGGTAAATGCTTTTCAATAAATGCATTGTTGGTTTTAAGTTTATAATTGAAAACCCGAAATTACGGATTGAAATACATTAATTCAAAATCTTAAGGCATAATCTTTGCAAATACCGGATTCGTTTATTTATATTTGAATGTATTTACAGTTGACTATGAACCTGAAAAATCTTTTCCTATTAGTTGTATTTGCTCATTTGTCTCTCAGTTCTATTGGACAAAACATCAGCATGGAAGAGACCTTGGCCTATATTAATGGTAAGTTGAAAGGAAAGTATTCCGTTGATGTAAAAAAAGGATTGCTGCTTTTAACATCCTATAAAGATGAAGTAAAAATGATGGACGAAACCAGTCTGATTACTGATTTAAATCCTGTAATAATTTATTCCGTTGAAGAGAAATCACTAATTTTGAAGTGCGCTGATGGGGATAAATGTGTTCAGCGTGAGCAATACCTGGTTAAAGAAAAGAATTACATTTCACGAATTAAAATTGTAACCCCTGAAGACGAAAAGTCAGTAAAAGGTTTGCAAAATGCTTTTTTACATTTGATAAAATTAGTTCAGGAACCAAAGTACAAGAGCACAGAAATGTTGGAATAATATTTAAAACTCAGTAATTATGAAACAGATTTTACTCATTCTCACACTCTCGCTTTCTCACCTTCTCACTTCTTACGCTCAGGATATTGAAGGCATGTTCAAACAGGGCGAACAGAAAAAGATGGCAGGTGATTACCATACTGCAATTGGTTTTTACACCAAGGTTTTAAACAGCCAGCCCGACCACCTCAATGCCCTGTTGCAACGCGCTTTTTGCCATAGCATTGAAAAAAATTACCAGGGTGCTATTGATGATTATACCAAAGTAATCGCAGCGCATCCTGAACATATCTGGGCATACATTAGCAGAGGAAGTGCTAACAATAAACTTGAACAATTTGCAATAGCATTACCTGATTTTGACAAAGCACTCTCCTTAAATCCGGAAAGTGAAGAAGCTCAGGAAGCCCTTAATAACAGAGGCTGGGCAAAACAAGGATTGAACGACCACGATGGTGCCTGTAAAGACTGGAATGAATCAAAAAAGAAAGGCAACGAGGAAGCTAAAATCATTTTAAAAAACACGCATTGCAAATAATGGAATGATGTTTGCTTCAGAAATAAATACACATAAACCAACAATACAGTAAAAATGAAAAAATTAATTCTACTCTCACTATTTATCCCTTTTGCATTTGCATTTGCTCCTTCAACTAATGAATCTGAATTTCAGGAAATACAATGGAACGATTGTCTTACAAAATATGCTTCTGCATGGGGCGAAGACTGTATGAAATGTCAATACAAGAAAGACACCTATAAAGTGAAACTGAAAAACACCTGCACTGATGCACTGGATGTTGTAGTTTGTGTTCAGGAAGAAGACAAGAGTTGGAAATACTTTGCGTTTAACGGAGTTGTTCCCCGCGATTCAGTTATTGGTTATGCCTGCAAAGGAACCGGCAAGTATCTGAAATTTGTAAGAAAAGCAGGCAACAAAGAAATTATTTTGCCCACAGCTGATCAGGTTAATGCTCAGTATAAAGAGTAATAAATTGTAAACGTCTTAATTATTGAATCGGAAGCCCCGCAGAAGATGCGGGGCTTTTTTTATGGTGAGCATATTACTTAAAATGTTAATTATCAATAATTTAAAATTTTAACATTTTTGTATATACTATTTGTATAACTCTATACATTTGTTCCCGATTTTAAAAACCCAATAAATAAAAAAATGAAAAAATTATTTTACATTCCTGCTGTATTAGCGTTTGCAGTATTTGCTGCTTGCGGACCATCTGCTGCTGAAAAAGCAAAAGAAACTGCTCGTATTGATTCATTGAGAAATGATTCAATTTTAAAAGTTGAAGCTGCTGCTGCTCAAGCAAAAGCCGAAGAAGAGCAAAAAGTGCAAGCTGCTAACGATTCAATTGCAAAAGCAAAAGTAGCTGCTGATTCACTCGCTGCTGCTGCTGCAAAACCAGCAAAGAGAAAATAATCACTTAAATGTGTTTATTTGAAAGGGAACCCAAAAGGTTCCCTTTCTTTTTTTTATCACGTCATTGCGAGCGTAAGCGAAGCAATCTCTCTTTTTAACAGATTGCTTCAGTCGTTCCTCCTTCGCAATGACGTTCCTACCTCACTACCGTGTTGTGGCTGCCATCGTAGCCAAACATATTCCAACCGGTGAATTTGCTGTCGCCTGTGTTGATTGAAACTGTTTTCCCGTCTTCCGTTCCTGAATAAATCCAGCCTTTGTTAATAGTGGCTTGTGTTTCCACTGTGCTGTTGGTTTCCCATGAGTTCAACTGTTTGCCGGTTGTAGGCTCATAAGCTATAACCTGTCCTGATATGGTAGTGACAACAATTTTGCCGCCCGCAACAACAGGCATGGTAGCAGCAGGTTTTTCTGCTTCTGTTTTACTTGTTGGAATTAGTGCCGACCAGGCAACCGAACCATCTTCAGGGTTTGAGCAAATGATTTTGTTGCCCATTACGTTGTAGTTTTTGCCTTTATAGTGCAGCATTCGTGTTCCGCAAAAATTCATTTGCTCGTTAGCCGACAACTTGTAAAGGTCATCAATAAATAATGGTGAAGTGAGTGAAGTGATTTTTTTCAACGGTTTCAAACCGTTTGTAGAATAAACCGCTACAGTTTCGTTCCCTGCATTTTTTATGCTCACAAAAACTTTGTCGTTTACAATGGTTGGTGGCGACATAGCTGCATCGTTTATGTTACCTAACATTGTGCCCTTGTTTTTATCAAACTCATATAACTTACCTGAAAGACAAGTCAGATAAACATTGCTTCCGCTGATAACTGGTGAAGAAAGCGCTTCGGCATTAACCCAATTCTGCCAAAGGATTTTACCGGATTTTAAATCAAAACAAGCAAGCACATTTTTCAGTTCGCTCAAATCACCTTTGCCTGTTTGTGTAAGTCGCGAAACATTAGCTCCCAATTCATTGGGATAAACGGCATATACTTTCCCGTTCGAGATTGAAGGCATGGAATATAAATTTGGTCCCAGCCATTTTGACCAAAGCATTTTGCCGGAGTAGGCTTCCAATGCATAAAGCGTGCAGGACTGTGTATTAATCAATAACACGCTGTCTTCCACTACAGCACTTGAAGGACCGCTTTCGGCAAATTCAGCTCCCCAGTTGTATTTTCCGGTGGCTTCGTCAAAGCTGAAGAAGTTACGTGAATAGTAGCCCCCATGCGAAAGTAGCATTCCGTCATAAGTGGCAGGAGTGGGAGTGGGTGAATCCATTCCGTAATTGATGTTAAAGCCCTGTGCTGTTTTTTCAATAGTTCCCTCAAAGTTTATCGGATTTACTTTAGTGCTCATAAACTCAGTGATAAAGCCATTTTTATCACGCTTTGCAGTTTGGTAAAACTCTTCAATCTTTTGTGAACCCATATACCCGTACTCTATTTCAATGGTGCGGTAACCTTCTTTCTGCACCAGATCAAGCAAATCAATATCGCGCTCGTATTTAAAACTAAGGAGGTATTTATTGCCTTTAGGAACCAGCAGAGTAACATTGCCATCAGCATCCGAAACACCGTGGTAAACTTTACTGCCATCTTTTTCATTGATAAACACAGGCTCGTTTGCCAACGGATTTTTATCCAAATCCATAACCAGCATTTTTATTAAAACCCTTGAGTTGCTTGGTTCTGCATCTGCACCTAATTGTTGGGTAATGGTATCGCCATTAACTGTTTCATTCAGTTGTGTGGTTGGTGTGTAAATGAATTTTTTAGTCATCCCCAGATTAGGTTTATTAGGAATACTTATCTGACGGTAATTTTGCTCCGTATCTACATTTATCTCGTAGTCGTTATTTATAAGCACAAGAAAACGGGCTTCACCGGTGATGTCTGTTTTTGAATTGCATAGTTTGTTGGTTTTACGGCACAGCATGCTTACAGCAAGATTATTTACAGGCCTTTCATTTTTATCAGAGACCACAATTTTTATCAGCGCCTCGGTAGCAGTTGCCGTCTGGTTGCGCGAAAGGGTTTGTGTTATGTTTTCAGGATTTTGCGCTGTTGCTGAAACTGAAATCAACAAGAGGATTAAAAGAAGTATACGGTTCATGATTTCAAAAGATAAGAGGTTAATAATTGAAGTAGTTATACTTCAATAACGCAGAGCCTTCAAATTTATTACAATTTCCGGAAAGAAATTTTACTGAAGCAGTTGTTTCAGCTTTGAAATTGCCTCTTGATTTTCGGGCAATTTAACAGATTCGCGGATGCGGATTTTTTCTTTGGAGGTAAGATGCCAGCTCATGGAGATATTATTCACGTCATGGCTTTTCAGCTGCAGGTCAATTACATCAATAGGTGCGTCAAACCAGGAACCTGCATACTGTATCAACTGGTCGTGATTAAAATCCTGCATGTTAAACATGTTGGATACTATATTGCCAACAGGGTTTGCTATAGTATTCATCAGTGAGCGCGATGGATTGTTTTCAATAGAAACTTCCTTATGTGTATCACGCGTTTGAATAATAATAACACCGCTGGTGTTGGTACTGATCCAGTTACGAAACGTGTATACATATTTCAGTGCAATGCTCATTCCGTAATTATCGCGGAAACCTGCATCCATAATTTCAATGGCAGGGTTACTTGGCAGACTTACAACAGGAGCAATGAAGGGGAAGGTTGAATTCATTCTGAGGGCGCTGCTAAACCAAAGACTATCGGCTCCCTGGTTTTTGAAAAAGCGGCTGAACTCTATTCCATCGGGCAACATGGGATTATTTACTTGTTGTTCCGATTGCTTTGAACACATGTACGAAACCGGCTGTGATGAAATGTACAGCATGCGCCCGTCATTGATAATAGTAGGAGTGATAAACATCATGGGTATAATTGCTTCCTTTTCATAGGCTGCATAATCACTCAGGCGCTTATTCATTAATTGTCCGGTGTTTTCGTGCAATTGTTTTTCAAAGGCATAGCCACGGTCTTTACTGTATGAGTTTAACCCGTCTTTAAAAGTTTGAAAACGCACAAACATATCATTCATAATAAGAGTTGATGCAACGGGATTAAGAAGGTCGCGGCAAATATTCTCGTAGTACTCGTTGCTGTAGATATTAATGGCACTGTCGGTTTGCTGGCGCAGCATCAGTTCGCGCAGGTATCCCGAGCCCAGCATTCCGCCAGATGAACCTACAATAAGTTGTGTGTGTATCAGCAGTTCTCCCTGCATCAAACTGTCTATATGTTGCATGGAGTAAAAGGTCCATGCCGATGAGCGCTGTCCGCCACCGCTGCAACTGATAATAATCAGCTTGGGTTTTTTATTTGTTTTAGTTGCCGGTAAAATTTTTGTGTTCTTTTTTCGCCACTTATCAAGTATGGAAATGGTTTGCACAAAATCATTTTCAATATTCTCCCTGTTGTTGTTTAGTTCTTCTAACTGTTTGTTTGAAAATTCGGCTGCTTGAGTTTTGTAATTCAAACCGAAAGCATGGCTCTGTTGATTGAAAAAATCTTTACCGGACAGATAGTTAACAAACAGAATAATTGTAATAAGGAAGGTGATAGCCCATTTGCGAAGCCATGCCTGTATGGCGCTGGCAATCATCAACAGCATGGTTAAAAAAAGAAAAATGCATGAGCCTGCCGGAATTTGAAATACAGGATATTCCCTGAATACACCAATAATAAAGAACGACACAAGAGCTATCGCTACAAACAAAACTCCGGTCAGGTGATTTTGTCTGAAAACATCGCGCAGCATGGTGCGATCATAGTGGTCTGTATCACGTGCAAGGGAAAGTTTAAGAGGATTAACAAGATAGGTTTCCACCGTCCACTCATCGGGTTCAATTCTTTTCTGATTGTGCTTACGCCATTCCATATTCTTCTTCAACATGATGCGAATGGGCTTGGCCATATTTCTTTTTGCCTTAGTATCTCCTTTGTCGTCAACCGAAATACCAAAAAGGTGTGAGATGTCTTTGTTTGCGGTAAAGAAGTAACTGAGTGAGGTAAGGATGAAAAGAGTTGCACCTACAACGAAGCCCAATGAGTTTATGAAAATCTCTTTGCCGCTGAGCATTTCATTTTCATACTGGAAGCCTATAATCTGCCAGAGATAAATGATAATAAACACAAGCGGAACAAATGAATTATTCACGCAGTATTTATAAAACGGACGCGAAAGGGTAGCCAGAAAGTGGAAACGGTATGAATTGGCAATATAACTGGCAAGATGATATGCCATGATAAAACCACCACAGGAGAAACCAAGAATAAAATACGACCAATAATTTACTTTGCCCAGATACTCGGGGTCAAGCAGCAAATAGGGGATACCATATTTAACACCAAACCAGCGGCAAGAGAAGCCAACAAGCAAAACCCAAAACAACAGCAGCAGCTGATTGTTGCGAAAATGCAGCAGTAAAAGCTGCAGCGGAAAAAAATAGTAAAGCCTCCTGAACGTTTGATTTTTGGTAAATGGAAGGGTCATTGGCTTTATATAATGCGCGTATTATACTGCCTGTCAGTATTATTTGTTTGCTTTTTATGCATAAAGTTTTGTATTGATAAATAATTTGTATCATTGCAGCGCAATAGCCATTCTTCTTATTGCATTTCCGGTTCAACCTTTTCTTCTTGAAATTCTAATCAAAAACAATTGAACGCATTTAATGCCGCTTTAGCAACAGGCTTTTTCTTTTCTCTCTGAAAACAGAAACATCTATTCTACAATAAAACCTCACTAAATTTATTTTTACATGAGCAGTCAAACTGAACTGAGCAATATGCTCGTATCTGAACTTAAAGCCCTGGCAAAGAGCCTTGGCATTGCTGATTACGATGCATTACGCAAACAAGACCTTATTGCCAAAATTCGCGAAACACAAGGCGAGGCACCTGCACCTGTTAAGGAGAAAGCAGCTAAACCTGCTTTTGATGAGCTTGTTACTGGTCCGGACCCCGATGATTTACGTGTGGATGACGAGCCCGTTATTGCTCCCGTTGAAGCTGCGGAAGCTGACAATGATGGTGATGACGATGACGAAGACGGAGATGATGATGGCGATGATGATTCAGCAGACGTAACTGCATCAGAAACTCCTGAGCAAACAGCACCGCCTGTTACAGCTGCCGAACCCAAACAGGAAGCGCCTAAGCAGAGACAACCACAGCATCAGCACCAGCAAAGACAACAAAACCCTAATCAGCAGCAGGGAAACAGCAACCAAGGCGGAAACGGAAATCAGGGTGGAAATAACAACCCGAATAACGGTAATCAAAGCGGCAACAGCAATCAGGGTGGAAATAATAACCCCAATAACGGCAACCAGATACCTAACGGAAATCAAAGCGGAATAACAAATTCTAATCAGGATAGAAAAGAAAACTATTACAACTTTGATGGTCTGATTAATACCGAAGGTGTTTTGGAAACCATGCCTGACGGTTATGGTTTTCTGCGCTCATCTGACTACAACTACCTTTCTTCGCCTGACGATGTATATGTTTCTACATCACAGATAAAACTGTTTGGCTTAAAAACGGGTGATACCGTTGAAGGAAGCGTTCGCCCTCCGCGTGAAGGCGAGAAATATTTTCCTTTAATTAAAGTAGATAAAATCAATGGCCGCGACCCTTCTTTTGTGCGCGACCGTGTTCCGTTTGACTTTTTAACTCCGCTTTTCCCTGACGAGAAATTTAAGCTCACCGGACATAAACAGGACAACCTCTCCACCCGCGTTATTGACTTATTTACTCCGCTGGGTAAAGGTCAGCGTGCCTTGATTGTGGCGCAACCCAAAACCGGTAAAACGGTATTGCTGAAAGATATTGCCAACGCAATCGCAGCTAATCACCCGGAGGTTTATTTGATTATTTTGTTGATTGACGAACGTCCGGAGGAGGTTACCGATATGGCCCGCAGCGTAAATGCCGAAGTTATTGCTTCTACGTTTGACGAGCCTGCAGACCGCCACGTAAAAATTGCCAACATCGTTCTGGAAAAAGCAAAACGTATGGTAGAGTGCGGACACGATGTGGTTATTCTTTTAGATTCTATTACCCGTCTGGCACGTGCTTATAACACGGTGCAACCTGCATCGGGTAAAATTCTTTCGGGTGGTGTGGATGCCAATGCGCTGCACAAGCCTAAGCGCTTTTTCGGGGCGGCCCGTAAGATTGAAAATGGTGGTTCACTTACTATTCTTGCAACAGCACTGACCGAGACAGGTTCTAAAATGGACGAGGTTATTTTTGAGGAGTTTAAAGGAACGGGTAACAGTGAGATTCAGCTCGACCGCAAACTCAGCAACAAGCGTCTGTTCCCTGCTATTGACATTGTGGCATCTTCTACAAGACGCGATGATTTGTTGTTAGAGAAAGATATGTTACAACGCATCTGGATTTTGCGCAATCACCTTGCCGATATGACTCCGCTGGAGGCTATGGAGTTCCTGCGTTCGCAGATGAAGAACTCAAACAGCAACGAGGAGTTTTTGATTTCAATGAATAGTTGATTTGATAGAACGCAGATTATTATGAGGATTAAGATTTAATAAGATCTGCGTTTATCATAAAAATCATAATCATCTGCGTTCCATCACAACATGGCAAAAAGCAAACTCACTGTAGTTAAAGAAGACAAACCTTACCCGCTGTGGGCTAAGCTTATTCTGGTTGTTTTGTTTGTTGCCTATGCTTCGGTATTTATGGCAAGGCAGATTAACTTTGTTACTGCCGATTTGGGTCGCCACATCACCAACGGAAAAGTTACTGTTGAGACCGGCAAAATAATTTCCACCAATTTCTATTCGTATACCGAGCCTGATTTTCCTGCTATCAATCACCACTGGGGTTCGGGGGTGGTGTTTTATCTGGTGAAGGAGGCTTTTGGTTTTGAGGGGCTGAGTGTTTTTTATGTATTTACCGTTGTGGGTGCTGCTTTGTTGTTTGGCTTAGCTGCGCTCAGGTTTGCTGATGCACGGTTGGTTTTCTTTGCTGCTATTCTCTCTGCTCCGCTGTTGGCTTATCGAACCGAGGTAAGGCCGGAGGGGATTAGCTTATTGTTTGCAGGAGTTTTCTTTTATGTGCTGGTGCTTTTTCGTGAGCATAAACTCAGCTATTTAACTGCCTTTATCCTGCTTGGTATTACCCAGCTGCTGTGGGTAAACTGCCATATATTTTTCTTTATGGGTTTTATGCTTACCGGCTTTTTTATGTTGGAAGAATTCATTACCCGCAAGACTAAAGAGAAGCTGAAACACTATGTTATGCTGTTGGGTGTGCTGATTGTTGCATCGCTGCTCAATCCTTTTTTCATCAGTGGCTTGCTGGCGCCTTTCACTATTTTTAAGGAGTATGGTTATATGATTGCCGAAAATCAGAGCGTGCTGTTTATGCAGGAGCGTATGCCTAACATGGTGTTCACGCATTTTGAGATTACGGGCGTTGTGTTGCTTATTCTCTTTGCTTTTCTGATTATTCAAAAGAAGATAAAGCAGTGTCTGCTGCTGTTGCTGCCGCTGCTTGCTTTCGGGTTGCTGGGTTTTATGGCGGTGCGTGGTATTCCGCTGTTTGCGCTGGCTGCCATTCCTGCCGGGGCTTTTTTAGTGCAGTACCTTGTTGTGAAGTATGCCGCAGGTGCTAAGAAAATAATCTTCACCGGGCTTAGTGTTGTTGCCGGTCTTATTGTATTAACCGGCTTTCAGAGCGGTTATGCCACCGACAAGAAAAACAAAAAGCCAAGAGCCGAATACAAGGAGCCTTCTTATTTCGCGCCCATTAAATATACCACCGGCATCGGACTATTTCCCGACATGAATCTATCTGCTGAGTTTTTTAAGCAGAACAATATCAAAGGTCCTGTATTTAATAACTACGATATTGGCGGCTATCTTATCTATCATCTTTACCCCACCGAGCACGTGTTTGTTGATAACCGCCCCGAGGCCTACAGCGTTGACTTTTTCAAGAAGACCTACATACCCATGCAGGAGAAGATGGAGAAATTCCGTGAGGTAGAGCAGCAATACAATTTCAACTGCATCTGGTTTTACCGCCATGATAATACGCCCTGGGCGCAGCCCTTTTTATTGCAGCTGATTGAGCAGCCCGATTATGCTCCCGTGTTTGTTGATGGCCTTACTATTATGTTTCTGAAGCGCAACGAGCAGAATGCGGAGCTGATTAAGAAGTTTGAGTTGCCGAAGAGTATGTTTCGTTCCATGCCTGGGTAGTTTTTTCAGCTCCTTAGGAGCGTCCCGTTTGTAGCCATGGACTTCTTCCTGCATCATTTAGATTTTTCACAATATAACCAAGATTTTTCGCATCATCAACCTAATTTTTTGTAACATCACTGAGACTTTTTACAACATCATTTTGTATTTTAGCAACAAAATACACCCAACAACAATGCAAACAACCATTTTTCGCCCCATAAGCTTTGGCAAAGAAGTATTTCATCCAAAGTCCTATGACGAAAATTCATTTATCATGGACTGGACCATGGAAGCAGGAGGCATGGTTCCTCCGCATTTGCATAAATACAGTGACGAACATTTTACCGTTACCAAAGGCGAAGTCCTCTTTACCGTTAACGGTGAAAAGATTATAAAGAAAGTAGGCGACACCTTATTAGTGCCTAAAGGCACACCGCATTCCATTAAAAATCCCGGAAAAGGGCAAATAGTGCTGACCGTTAAATACTCACCCTGTGCTGATGTGCATCGCATGTTTCAGATTGTTGCAGCCCTTGACGAAACCAGTCCCGGAAGCATAATGAATATGGTAAAGTATTTTTACCTCAGTCCGCGCCTTGGGTTAAAAGATTTCTCAACACCCCAACCCGCATTTGCAATGACTATTATGACTGGTATTGTTACCGTAATGGGTAAGCTCTCGGGCTGGGATAAACTGGTAGATAAATTTAAATGAAAGCTGTAATACATACCGTTTACGGTCCGCCCGAAGTGCTTCAGCTAAAAGAAGTACCCAAACCAACACCTAAAGACAACGAGGTTTTAATAAAAGTACATGCCACCACGGTAAACCGCACCGACTGTGGTTTCCGCAGTGCCGAGTATTTTATCTCGCGCTTTTTCAGCGGGCTGTTTAAACCCAATAATCAAATACTGGGAAATGAATTTGCCGGTGTGGTGGAAGCAACAGGAAAAGCGGTAACGCAATTCAGGGCCGGTGACAAAGTGTTTGGCTATAATGATAAAACCTTTGGGGCCCATGCCGAATACATGATCCTGGCAGAAACAGAACCCATAGCCTTAATGCCCGCAGGTTTTACTTTTGAAGAAGCTGCGCCAATGGTTGAAGGCGCACATTATGCCTTGTGTGATATACGTGCGGCAAAAGTTGAAAAAGGCCAAAATGTAATGGTTTATGGGGCTACAGGCGCAATAGGCTCGGCAGCGGTTCAGTTGTTAAAACACATGGGTGCCCGGGTTACAGCCGTTGGCAACACCAAAAATGTTGCGCTCATAGAATCATTAGGCGCTGATGAAGTAATAGATTATACCCAACAGGATTTTACTAAAACCAACCAGGTATTTGATTTCATATTTGATGCTGTAGGCAAAAGTTCATTCGGGCAATGCAAATCATTGCTTACAGAAAAGGGGATATACATTTCAACCGAGCTTGGCAAAAACGGAGAAAACATCTGGTTAGCATTAATAACTCCTTTATTTGGCGGAAAGAAATTATTGTTTCCCATGCCAAGCATCAGCAAAGAAGATGTTCTGTTTTTAAAACAATTAGCCGAAACCGGAAAGTTTAAACCCGTTATTGACCGCACTTACCAATTAGATCAGATTGTGGAAGCCACCAACTATGTTGAATCCGGACAAAAGACGGGGAATGTGGTGATAGCTATAAACAGTTAGAAACAGGTAATAAACCTTTTTCAGGTCAAATACAGGATATTAGTATTCAATTACTTAATTAATATTTTATCTTATAATAAACATTATGTTAAGTAGCTTAACAAATGAAAAGGGAGAAATGTTTTAACCTTTCTCCCTTTTCTGTTTTTAATAAAATCTGTTACTTACCGATTAAGGCTTTTATCTCAGCATACTTCGCTTCGTTACCGTTACGGAAATACAATTCTTTTAAAGAGATAAGCGTATTTTTATCTTTTGCATCTAGTTGGTGAGCTTTCTCTAAATGCGGCAATGCTTTTTGTAAAAGCGTCTCTGCTCTTTTAGTTTCCTGATCATAAAGTTTATCGTCTTTAATATCCCCTGCAGTTTTCAAAATATCTCCTGCTTCGTTAAAGTACAATGCTCCAAGGTTATAAATCGCATTAAAATACTCCGGGCTTAACTCAATAGCTTTTAAATAAGCTGTCTCAGCCTTTTTTCTCAACGCATGGTATTCTTCCTTTGATGGCTTTTTTGCCACATCGTCCGGTGACGAAAGTTTGTCGTAAATACTTCCCAGTGCAAAATGCAACTGGTGGTTATTAGTGTCTTTTGAAATAGCCAGTTGAAGATTCGCCTCTGCTTCTTTGTCCTTTCCGGTTGATAAGTAATAGTTCAACTCTTCAATAACCAGGGCAGCATCATCAGGGTATTTGGCTCTTCCCTTTTTAATCACTTCCATCATGGCTTCATCATTCTTCTCTGTTTTAAGTATCTGCGCCATGTTTGTATACGGGCGTCCTGCACGGTAACCTTTATCAATCATTACCTGGAAATACTTCTTTGCCTTCTCATAGTCTTTCATCTCAAAAGCAGCTCCCGCAGCCAAACTTGTTGCGTTGGTATCCAGAAATCCGTAATAAGGCATTGCTGCTTTGTCGGCTTCAACAATTGCAGGCAAAGCGTTTATCTGCAATACTTTTTCAAAATACTCTACAGCTTTCAGGTTGTTCTTATTCTCGTTGTATTCTTTGATACCCATATTGTAAAATTGGTTATCAGCTACGTACAACCTTGCCACTATCTCTTTAAAATATTCCTTTTTAGCATCCAGTTCCAGTGTTTTGATATAAGATTCTGTGGCTAAAGTCAGCGGCTCAACAACAATAGATTTAGCTTTTGCGCTGCTATCCTGATAAATGGCATGATAAATTAAACCTCTGTAATAAAAGGTCTTGGCGCTCAACATTGTTTTCTCGTTGGTGGTTGCCGGCTCTATATAGTCAACAGCTTCACGCAGATCATTTGCATCTTTGTATTGATTATATGAAGTAAAGTAATTGTATGCGCTGGTTACCTTTCCGGCCTGTGCCATTGCAGCTGAGCCACCTATCAGTATAGCCGCTGCGGTTGTTAATAGTGATTTCATTCTTTAATAATTGATTTATAATTAGTTATTATTCTTCACCTGGAGTTTCAGTTGATGCATCTTCAGCACCTTCATCCGCGCCTTCATCTGTATCATTTTCGTCTGTTTCATCCACTTCATCAGGTGTTTCATCAGGAGGCAATTCAGTTCCTTCAATAGCTGTGCGTTCTTCTTCTTTGTCAGCATTAACCTTTGCAACCGCAGCTATTTTGTCTCCTTCTTTCAGGTTAATCAAACGAACACCTTGAGTTGCTCTTCCCATTACCCTCAAATCTTCAACTGCAATTCTAATCGTTAACCCCGATTTATTGATAATCATCAAATCGTTTTCGTTGGTAACATCCTTAATCGCAATCAGTTTTCCGGTTTTGTCAGTTACTTTCAATGCTCTCACACCTTTTCCGCCACGGTTAGTAATTCTGTATTCATCAATATCCGAGCGTTTTCCGTAGCCTTTTTCACTCACTGTTAAAATGGTTGTCTGCGGGTCGTCTACACAAACCATTCCAATCACACTATCCTTCTTCTCGGTCATGCGGATACCTCTTACTCCTGAAGCATTTCTGCCCATCGGTCTTACTTTGGCTTCAGGGAAGTGAATAGCACGACCTGATTTAATTGCCAGGACAATGTGTGATTTTCCGCTGGTCATTTTCACTTCCAGCAATTCATCACCTTCACGGATGGTAATTGCATTTATACCGTTTGTGCGCGGACGGGAATAAGCCTCAAGCGTTGTTTTCTTAATCACACCATTTTTAGTACACATGATGATGTAATTATTGTTGATATACTCCTCGTCTTTAAGGTCTTTCACGTTAATGAAAGCTACCACCTTATCGTCAGCCGGAATGTTAATCACATTCTGAATAGCTCTTCCTTTGCTTTGCTTGGTTCCTTCAGGGATTTCGTAAACACGCATCCAGAAGCAACGACCCTGTTGGGTAAAGAACAGCATATAATTGTGCATTGAAGCCACAAACATGTGCTCTAAAAAGTCCTCATCACGTGTGGTGCTGCCTTTTGAACCTTTTCCGCCTCTGCCTTGTGTTTTAAATTCACTTAGCACGGTGCGTTTGATATAACCCATATGTGAAATGGTAATTACCACATCCTCGTCAGCAATCATATCTTCAATTCTCAGGTCTTCACCTGAATAAACGATTTGGCTTCTGCGCTCGTCACCATATTTAGCTTTCATCTCCAACAACTCGTCTTTGATGATTTGCATCCTCATCGTTTCGCTGGCAAGAATTTCTTTGCATAAATTAATGAATTTCATCAACTCATCGTATTCGGCTTTCAGTTTATCTCTTTCCAATCCTGTTAATGCACGTAAACGCATTTCAAGAATTGCACGAGCCTGAATTTCAGATAATCCAAAGCTCGTCATCAGTCCTTCTCTCGCTTCATCAGGTGTTGCAGAATCGCGGATTAATTTGATAACGGCATCTAAGTGGTCAAGGGCAATCAGTAAACCTTCCAGAATGTGTGCTCTTTTCTCAGCCTGTGCCAGTTCAAATTTTGTTCTGCGCACAACAACTTCGTGACGATGTGCCACAAAATGATGGATCATATCTTTCAGGTTTAATACCATCGGACGGCCACCAACCAAAGCAATGTTATTTACTGAAAATGAGCTTTGTAAACCTGTATACTTAAATAGATTATTTAAAACTACATTTGGAATAGCATCTCTCTTTAATTCGTAAACAACACGCATACCGTTACGGTCGCTTTCATCCCGGATATCAGAAATGCCTTCCAGTTTTTTATCGTTGATAAGATCAGCAGTTTGCTTAATCATCAGCGCCTTGTTGGTCTGATATGGAATTTCGTGCGCAATGATTACTTCCTTTCCGTTAGGCAGTTGCTCAAACGAAGTTTGGGCACGCATCACCACTTTTCCTTTCCCGGTCTCTAAGGCATTCTTAACACCTTCGTAACCGTAAATAATTCCGCCTGTTGGAAAGTCAGGAGCTTTTACATGTTTCAGTAACTCCTCCATTGTAATCTCCTTGTTATCAATATAGGCAAGAATACCATCCACCACTTCCGAAAGATTGTGAGGAGCCATATTGGTAGCCATACCCACCGCAATTCCGGCAGCTCCGTTAATCAAAAGATTAGGAATTTTTGCAGGAAGAACTGTTGGCTCTTTCAGCGTATCATCAAAGTTATTCTGGAAATCAACAGTTTCCTTGTCAATATCCGCAAGTAATTCTTCTGCTATCTTTTTCAGTCTTGCTTCAGTGTAACGCATCGCTGCAGGACTGTCACCATCAACCGAACCAAAGTTACCTTGTCCGTCAACTAATGGATAACGTAAACTCCACTCTTGTGCCATACGCACCATGGTGTCATAAACCGAAGTATCACCATGCGGGTGATACTTACCAAGCACCTCCCCTACTATTCTCGCAGACTTCTTATGCGGACGATTTGACAGGACACCTAAATCCAACATACCAAACAACACTCTGCGGTGAACAGGTTTTAAACCGTCTCTTATATCCGGTAAAGCTCTTGAAACAATTACCGACATTGAATAATCAATGTAAGCACTTTTCATTTCCTCCTCAATATTTATTCTGATAATTTTTTCGCCTTCTGCCATTTTTTTCGTTTATAAATTTATTTGCACACTATTTGATTAGTCTTTTTTGAAACAGCCCCGAAAGTAGTTAAATATAGTTCACGAAAAGGCGTTATTTTATTAACAATTTTCGGTTGGTAATTAACAATCAGAAACAAAACGGAAGTATATTTGTCAACTATTTTTGAGTGGCTTTAAAATATAACTATTATTGGCGCAGTTACGTTTGAAAGTTCATCTGAAATCTTGCTAGTTCTTTAACAGAAAATATATATAGAATCTAAAAAATTATGGAAGCTAAATTCTCACAACAGGTAAAAGATGTAATCAGCTACAGCCGCGAGGAAGCATTACGTTTAGGACACGATTACATAGGCACCGAGCACCTTATGCTCGGACTAATCCGTGATGGCGAAGGACGAGCAATCAATGTGCTTCTTTCGTTAGGCGTTGATTTGGTTGAACTGCGCAGAAAGATTGAAGGGTCAGTAAAAACTGGCAGCAGTATAGTTGCTAAAAAACAAACATTGGATAATATTCCCTTGGTAAAACAGGCAGAAAAAGCCTTAAAGATAACCTACCTTGAAGCTAAAACATTTAAAACAGATGTTATAGGAACAGAACACTTGTTGCTTTCTATTTTGAAAGATGAAGAAAGCGTTGTAACCAAGGTTTTAGAAAATTACAAGGTGGATTACGACACTGTCAGAGCAGCATTGGGTGAGGTTACAAGCGCACCACCAAAAGCAGAACACGGAACACCTGCTGATGATGACGATGAAGCAGACAGCGGCACATTTGGTGCAAGTACCCGCAAACCTACCGACAGCAAATCAAAAACTCCGGTTCTTGATAATTTTGGTCGTGATTTAACTAAAGCTGCCGAAGACGATAAATTGGATCCTATTGTAGGCCGTGAAAAAGAAATTGAGCGTGTGTCTCAGATTTTGAGCCGCAGAAAAAAGAACAACCCAATTTTGATTGGCGAGCCCGGTGTTGGTAAATCAGCCATTGCAGAAGGCCTTGCTTTAAGAATTGTGAAACGTAAAGTTTCGCGTGTTCTTTTCAATAAACGTGTAATTACGTTGGATTTAGCTTCATTAGTTGCAGGGACAAAATACCGCGGACAGTTTGAAGAGCGCATGAAAGCGGTGATGAATGAATTGGAAAAATCGCCTGATGTTATTCTGTTCATTGACGAGATACACACCATTATTGGTGCGGGTGGAGCTTCCGGTTCATTAGATGCTTCCAACATGTTTAAACCTGCACTTGCACGTGGCGAAATTCAGTGTATCGGAGCAACTACATTAGATGAGTACCGTCAGTACATTGAAAAGGACGGTGCTTTGGACAGACGTTTCCAGAAAGTAATTATTGAGCCAACTACCGTTGATGAAACTATTCAGATTTTGAATAACATCAAGTCAAAATACGAGGATCACCACAACGTAATTTATACTGATGATGCGATTAAAGCGTGTGTAACATTGACTGCACGTTACCTGAGCGACCGCCATCTTCCCGACAAAGCAATTGATGCGTTGGATGAATCGGGTTCACGTGTTCACATCACCAACATAAAAGTTCCGGCAAATATTATTGAGTTGGAAAAGAAAGTTGAGGATATAAAAGAATTGAAAAATAAAGTTGTCCGCAGCCAGAAATATGAAGAAGCTGCTAACCTGCGCGATTCAGAACGCAAATTATTAGATGAATTAGAAGTTGAAAAGAAAAAGTGGGAAGAAGAAACCAAAAGTAACCGCGAAACTGTTTCGGAAGATAATGTTGCTGAAGTGGTGGCTATGATGACCGGTGTTCCTGTTCAGCGTATTGCACAAAATGAGGGCAGCCGTTTGATGGGAATGTATGAGGCTATAAAAGACAAAGTTATCGGTCAGGACGAAGCTATACGCAAAGTTGTAAAAGCCATTCAGCGCAACAGAGCAGGATTAAAAGACCCTAACAAACCAATTGGTTCGTTTATTTTTCTTGGCCCGACAGGTGTTGGAAAAACGCAGTTAGCAAAAGTGCTTTCAAACTATTTGTTTGATAATGACGATGCGCTTATCAGGATTGATATGAGTGAATACATGGAGAAATTCTCTGTATCGCGTTTGATTGGTGCACCTCCGGGATATATCGGTTACGAAGAAGGCGGACAGCTGACAGAAAAAGTAAGACGCAAACCTTATGCAGTTATTCTGTTAGATGAGATTGAAAAAGCACATCCTGATGTTTTCAACTTATTGCTGCAAGCATTGGATGATGGACAAATGACAGATAGCCTTGGTCGTAAAATTGATTTCAAGAATACCATCATTATTATGACTTCTAACATTGGAACACGTCAGTTGAAAGAGTTTGGTCAGGGCGTTGGTTTTGCAACAAGTGCAAGAACTTCAACAGTTACTGAAGATGCAAAAGCCATGATTGAAAAATCATTAAAAAAAGCGTTTGCTCCCGAATTCTTAAACCGTATTGATGATGTGTTGGTTTTTAATCCTCTTGCAAAAGAAGACATTCATAAAATCATCGAAATTGAATTAAAAAGTCTTTACAAACGTCTGCATGAATTGGGTTATGAAATAAAGATTACTGACAAAGCAAAGGACTATATTGCTGACAAAGGCTATGACGCCAACTTTGGCGCCCGCCCATTGAAACGTGCTATTCAGAGATACCTTGAAGACCCTATGGCAGAGCAAATTATAGGTGCAAATGTGAACGAAGGTGATATTATTAATGTTGATTTAGATTCTAAGAAAGAAGAAATCATCATCAATATTATTAAAGCCACCGAAAAGGAAAAAGAGAAGAAGCCTAAAAAATCTTCAAGCAAAGAATAAATTAGTTCAACGCACTGTTAAGGGGAAATTAATTCAATAGTTTTGGGTTGGTTTCCCCTTCTTCTTATCCTTCTTTTATAGTGAGTTGTCGATTTTAATTCCGGTATAATAGCACTCGCTTGAAGTTGAAGTAGCTTTGCAACTTAAATTGGTGTTCAACCTCCAATTCTATTTTCATGTCAAAGAACAAATTTCTATTAGTTTTAATTGCTGCAGCAACTGCCGGTTTAGGATATTACATTGGAAGATATACCGGTAAAGAAAAAGGTAAGGAAGATGTAATTGCAGAGAAGCAACACGAGCTAAAAGAGATACGCGAAAGCGGTTATAAATTTATTAGTCCGTTGCTTGAGTGCCAGGACTTAGCTTCTTCCAACAGAAGTTCAATGATAATTCTTGAGAAAAAACTCAAGAATTATATCGCTGAGGTAAAATCACAGAAAAGAGCAACGCACGTTTCTATATATTTTCGTGATTTAAGTAAGGGCCCATGGATTGGAATTGGTGAAAACGAACTTTTTTCACCGGCAAGTCTTCTCAAAGTGCCGATAATGATTGCTGCTTTGCATAAAGCAGAATCGGAGCATTCACCTGGATTTCTCAGTAAAACAATAACCTACACAAAACATACCGAAGATTTAACTAACCCAAATATAACTAATCATGCTCTTATAAAAATTGGCAGTTCATATACAGTAGACCAACTAATTAATAACATGATTGCATATTCAGATAATGAGGCAAAGAATTTACTATTAATGAATATTGAGGAAATTACTCTTAATAAAGTTTACTCTGATTTAGGGATTGATGTCCCGGGCTTAAGATCGCCTGATGATTTTATGTCTGTAAAAGATTATTCATCTTTTTTCAGAATGCTTTACAATGCTACTTATCTTAATAAAGCAATGTCAGAAAAGGCATTAGAATATCTTAGTCACTCAGATTTTAAAAAAGGGTTATTGGCAAAACTGCCTGCTGATGTTGTTGTTGCGCATAAATTTGGGGAACGTGGTTTAGCTGAAAGCAATATCAAACAGCTTCATGATTGTGGAATTGTTTATAAAAAGGGTAAACCTTACTTAATTTGCGTTATGACCAGAGGTAATGATTTTGATGAACTTGCCTCTGTAATTTCAGAAGTATCTTCAATGGTTTACGAAAGCTATTAATCCTCAACGCCAAGGTTAAAAAATCTTAAATTCTATTGACTTGATACAAATCAATGTCAATTGTTTTACATTTGTTGCCTAATTTTAAAATAAATTTAAATGAAAAAACTGTTACTTTTTATTGCTGTATTTTATTCTGCTGTTATAGCAAACGCTCAGGAAGCGGGAGGATTGCCTGCAACATTGGTTATTAATGAAGTGGATTATGATCAGGTTTCGGCTGATACTGCTGAATTTATTGAATTGAAAAACGTCAGCTTAAACGCAATTGATCTTAGCACTGTTCAAATCTATTTATATAATGGAGCAACTACCGTTGTTTATGACACGATATTTTTGCCTTCCTATCAACTGCAACCAGGTGCTTACTATGTAATTTGCGGTAACTCTGGCGGTGTTGCCAACTGCAATCTGGTTGTGCCTACATTATCAAATATTATTGAAAATGGATCTCCTGATGCTATGGCAATAGGATCTTCTCTTTCCCCAGGTGTGTTTGCTGACGCACTCAGTTATGAGGGAGATTGTGCTTCGCCTTGGATAGAAACAGCAGGCGTGTTGACTGCAAATGCAGACAATAACGATGACATAAGAATAGGTCTGTCACGCTATCCTGATGGAACTGACACTCAGAATAACAGTGTTGATTTCACACAAAGATGTATTACACCGGGTGCTACTAATGTTGCTGATAATAGCAACTGCGGTGGTTTACCAATCGGAATTTCTACCCTTACTAAAACAGAAACTGCCTTATTCCCAAATCCGGCAAATGATTTTGTGACTATCTCAACAGGATTAAACAGCGGTGATGTATCTGTTTTGGTTTATGACTTTACAGGTAAACTGATAGAGAACAAACAGATTAAAAATGCAGGAACAACTGTTCAATATACCACTTCTGAATTGGCAAATGGTGTTTATATCCTGAGCATTAAAACATCAGACAAAACCGTAACTAAAAAATTGACTGTTTTACACCGCTAAATATTAGTTTAATTAAACCAAAAAAGGTTGGCTCATTCAGAGCCAACCTTTTTTTTTACTATAGCTCAGTTCGGGTTATCTAAAGAATTCAGCGTACTTTTTCTTAAGAAAAGGCACGCTGCAATGTAAGACAGTACATCTTTTCTTTAGAAAAGGTAAACTGAAATGTAGGACAGCACATCTTTTCTTTAGAAAAGGCATGTTGCAATGTATGACATTCAGTCTTTTCTATAGAAAAGGTACATTGAAATATAGGACAGCGCGTCATTTCTTTAGAAAAGGCATGTTGCAATGTATGACATTCAGTCTTTTCTAAAGAAAAGGCACACTGAAATATAGGACAGCGCGTCATTTCTTTAGAAAAGACGCGCTGTCATTACTGAAAATGAATATGTTAGCTAAAAAACCTGCTTTTTATTGTATAATAAGTTTGCGCGAGGAAATGGTATTTGCGCTATGCAGTTGCAGTGTATAAATTCCTTTGGCAAGGTTTGCAGATGAAACCATCAGACGGTTATTACCGGCTTTCAGGTTTTCATTACGCTCATAAACTGTTTTACCGGCAACATCAGAAATGCGCACCAGTACGTTTTCGTTTTCTTTAAGCGAAATGTTTATTCCAAAATCTCCCGCTGTAGGGTTTGGATAAACCGAAAACGTTTCAACGTTAGTTTCTTCAAAGCCAGGAGTTACCGAACATGGGTTTACGCCAGGATTCGCTATATATGTCATGTTATCAAAGTTGATGTAGCATACATAGTTTACACTATCCACAAAGGGATTACGGTTGCTCTGTAAAGAATCCAGAAAGTCGTTACGTGCAATTTCCCACGCATCAGGTGGATCTTGCCAGTGCCATGCTTTCAAAACATCCTGATCTTGTCCGTACTGAATAAGTGATGAAATATAATCAGGCAAGCCCCAGTTTAAAGTTGATGTATTATAGGAAGTAGCCATATAAAAAATGGCGCGGGCTGCATCACCTTTATGCTGGTCACGCGGCTCCCATACGCTTTCACCATTTGCATTAGTACCGAATTGCCCATCCATGTAGGTATAGGTAGCATTTACCACTTCACCTAAAGGATAGTTTGAACGATGAACGTTAGCTGTATTTTGGTTTACAGGAAACAGGTTATGAAAGTCTGAATATTCAGGTCCGTTTTGGTCAGGGTAAGTTGGCATCCAGCTGTGGCAATAAGTATGCTCACGGCTCATTACCGACCAGTCAAATGGTTCGTCATACACGTATTTCTCACTGGTATAAACATCAGTTACTACCTTTTGTCCGTTAGTAGTATCACGCGAAGCAAAAAGTTTAATCATTGTTTCTTCATAATCGCTGTAATACAAAGCAAAATGAGGATTAATCAGGGTTGTTAAATCCGAAATAAAAGTAGTTGCCTGTGTATTGATACCTGAATACGTGCTGCCGATATTAGCTCCTGTTGTGGTTACATTTCCTGTAAGTGGGCTTGTTGTTTTGTAATTGGTATAAGTTCCTGAACCGTTGTAGCTGAAAACCGCAAAATAATATTGTGTGTTTGCAACAATAAAGTTAGGCGCGAATGAAGTGTGATTAGCGCTGAAAACGACTTTTGCATCACCAATATTATCACCTGCTGAATAGTTTGTACCGTCAACAGGAACTTCGGTAACAGCGCTACCTGTTTTTCTTAATACAAGGTAACCTGCAGCAGCAGGTGAAGCTGCCTGAAACGAGCCATTGAAACGAAACGAGCGAACATTGCCGAATGTTAAGTTAGCCGGTTGCTGGCTTGGTTCGTTTGCAAGAAAATCGCCATAGCCAAAGAGATTAACAATAAAAGGATTTTCGTTGCTGTCGTCATTAACTATGCTAAGCTGTGCAGTTCTTGTTCCGCTTTGTGTAGGCGAAAAGTTGATGATTAAATCCCCTTGTGAACCAGCATTGGTGCTTGAAGGTGTTGTAGTTACTGTAAATTCAGATGCATTTGCGCCTGTAATAGTAGTTGAAGTAATATTTAAAACATTAACAGTTCCAAGATTATAAACCGCTAAAGTAAGATCTGCAGAACCACCGTTAGCTGCTCCAACACTGGCAGAACCACCATTAACAACCGGATTAGCACCCTGAGCAAGTGCAATTTCCTGAGCAGGACCTGCAGTAGGTTCTGCAATATTAATATCATCAAGCGCAACGTTTGCACCACTTACCTTATTGGTAAAATAAAAACGAATGTAGCGGCTGGAAGGATTTGGGTTGTCTGTATATTGAACCCAGCTGCTAACGTCCAGAGCAGCGTCTACAAACTGTCGCAGGGTAGTCCAGGTAGTTCCGTTTACACTTTCCTGAATAGTAAATGTTCCCTGAAAAGGATTTCCGGTTGTAGAACCTTTAATATAATAGGTAACTGCACCCGGATCATCAGCAATATTAACCATCACATAATCTGCAGTATTATTGAGTTTAAAACTTGAAGGCGTTGAATAGGCAGCGCTGCTGGTGTAATAATCTACACCTGAGATTGTCCAACCCATTGGAGTAGCTCCATCAGAACTCCATGATGTTGGAAGGTTTGCCTGGCCAAATGAGGCGAGGGCGCAATGTGCTGTAAATAGCAAGCTTAATAGTTTTTTCATTGTAATTAGTTAAAAAGAAATTGTTAGTGAAGTATTATAGCGTGTTCCCATTCCCACATAAACTCCGGCTGCTGTGGAATTAAAACTGTTATTTATTGTAGAAAACTGATTATTCAAGGCATCTGAAACATATAGTTTATTGAACACATTTAAAACACTGATCCTTAAATCAAATCTTATTTTCTGCCATTTAAATCCATAACCGGCATGCATATCCAATAATCCATAACTTGGTATTTGCCATGATTGTTTGCCGGCTGTGCCTTTATCAACTGATAAATCAGTGGGGTTAAAGTTAGAGTAATTTTGTCCGAAATAAGTAAACTGCGGCTTGAAATAAAGATTTTTTATTGGCTCATATCTTACACTTCCTGCAAAACTAAGTTGAGCTGCATCCCCTACCCTTACTCCTTTTGCATCAAAAGGAACATTGCCAATAATCTGGCTATTGTTATCTAAAATAATTGCAGTATCGCTTGATGTCCATACCCAATTACCAATTGAAGCCATACCTTCAGCTGTGAGGTTTTGTAATATATTCCATGCAGCATCAATTTCAATCCCCATATGTCGGGCATTCATTCCATTTACATTGGCGCTATAAGTATCACCTGCTGAATCAACAAATGTTACAGGCGAATCTAATGGGCGGTTATTCCATAAAGTGTAATAGGCATTAAGATTAACTGCAAGACGAGAAGAATGGAGGTTATAACCAAATTCCACAGCTTTTACTATTTCGTTTTTAATTTCAAGGTATGGATGATTGTTCTGGTCAAACACATTGTTAAATCGTGGGGCACGACTCAAATATCCAAGGTTGATATAGATGTTTTGTTTCTCGCTCAGATTATAATTTGCACCAGCCTTAACCGTGTAGCCCGGTATCCATTTTTGAGCAGTTGTATTTGCTTTTGCTTCTTTAGAATCAACGGTATAAGAAGCTCCTTTATAAACGATAGTATCATTGAAATCCAATGCTTCGCTTATTGTTGTATCAGACAGAACCAAATCCTTTTTATTAAAATAATCAATACGCTGATAACCTGAGTAAGCACCGCTAACATTTATAAATGCTGTCCAGTTGCCTGCATGGTATTCTGCCAAAGCAAATAAGCCACCCCATTTCACAGTGCCGTCATAATGATAAGAGATGAAATCTCCTTCGCGCTTAACATTGTTAGGAGCTTTTGTTGCGTCATAACTATCTAAATAAAGATCACCTCCTAATAAATCATAAACAGTGCGGTAGTGATTTCCTCTATAGTAACGCATATCCACACCACCTGAAATGTCAAACTTGCGAAGTTTGTAATTCATGGTTAACAGACCTCCGTACCACTGATGATTGTTAATGGAACTTCCTAAAATTGTTGTTGACCTTCTTTCACCATTGAATACATTATTAGAACCATAAGCATTGGCATTATAGGCAGACTGAAAATTGTATTGTCCGTTACTGTCAATAAGCAAAGCTGTTCCCTGATAACCTGTTCCACCTCCATTACCATAGGATGCATAAGCAATTGTAGAAACATAAAATTTATCACTCACGGTCCAGAAATCTTTTAGCATGATAACAGGCTTGTGGAAATAATTTACCCGTTCATTTACTACTTCTGATTTAGCTGAAAGGCTATCGCCATCGCGATAACGAATAAGGTTTCCCCAATGCTGATTGTAGCGAATTCCGTAGCTGACCGTGCCTGTTGTATCCACACCAAGAGAGGCAGCATAGTCTTTATCGTATTTTGAAATGGTATTGCGAAAAGCCCTTTGTCCATGGCTTTGCGGAGCGCCAAAACCTGACAGGCTTATAAGGTGTTTGCCTAATTGCTTTTCAACTTTAAGATAATAGAACCAGGCGTTGGTATAATTTTTATCAACCCAGCCGGTTGAGCTTTTAAATGAACCTGCTGCTGTTACTCCCCAACCACCTTTAAGTCTGCCGGTTGTTAGTGATAGTATGGTGCGTAGTGAATTCGCACTTCCTACTTCCTGTTTAATTATAATTCCTTTTTTAGCATCAATGCCTTTAGTGATGATATTAATGGTTCCGCCCACCGCAGGTATGGCAAGTTTGGATGCCCCAAGTCCTCGCTGAACCTGCATGTTGCGCGTTATATTATCCAGACCAAACCAGTTGCTCCAATACACCTGACCGTTTTCCATATCGTTTTGCGGAACACCATCTAACATTACTGCAACATTACGTTGACTAAATCCACGGATAGAAATACGAGCATCACCATCTCCCCCGCCCTGCTGGGTTGCATATACACCGGGAGTGGTATTGAGTATCATGGGTAAATCCTGCGCTCCTAATTGCTCTTGTATTTTTACCGGAGAAATGTTTGAGAAGGCAACCGGAGTTTCACGTGACTTAGCAATATCGGCAACCACCTGTACTTCCTGTAACTGAACAGTGCTAAGTTCAAAATCAAGTAATACCGTATTCCCTTTGATGCTTATTTTTTTTTCTTGCTCAAGGTAACCAACATAAGTAACCTTAACGGTGTAATCACCATCAGCAAGTTGAACAGCATATTTACCGTCAAAGTCTGTTACAAGACCTTTGCCTTCGGCATAAATAATGTTAGCTCCAATCAGGGTTTCGCCTGTGGTGGCATCTTTGGCAACACCTTTAAGCCAGCCTTGCTGAGCATAGAGGGAAGAAGATGCAAGAAACAAGAAACAAGAAACAAGTAAGCGATTCATTTGATTGTGATGGAACGCAGATTTTTATGATTATTTAGATTAACGCTGATATAAATCTTAATCAATCATAAAAATCTGCGTTCTATTCTTTTTAACGAATAGTAACTTTCTTAACTGCCTTACCTGTTTCGGTATGGATTACTGCAATATAAAGTCCTGAAGCAACCTGAGGAATTAATACACGAACTGATTTTTTGTTGTCTGCATTAAAGGATGATACCAATTGTCCGGCAACATTCCATAATTCAACTTTACTGATATTCTCTGAAGATTTTACAAAGAAATTATCTGAAGCAGGATTAGGGTAAACAGATGTTTTTGCACTTAGTTCATTTTCGCTGATTGCGTTTGCATTGCAGGCGCAATCATGATCTCCAAGGTTAGTGAATGTGTTCATGGCAAGGGAATCCCATTGAACAGACACATCCCATGAATTCAATCCCGGGTTTACAGTTGTTCCGGTAGTTACATCTGCTTTTCTGATAAGTGTCTGGTCTTTTGTCCAATAAGAGTTTTGTCCGTCAGTGTAAGGCGCAACGTTAGTCCAGCCACCGTTAGGTGATGTTCCACCGTTTCCATTTAACGGGCGCTCACCAATAACAGCAAAAATGTCAACATTCATCCAGTTACTTCCGCTTTTCTTTTGCAAAGAGAAAGCATCATCGCCATTAAATGAAAGACAGTTGCTGCCTTCTGTATTTGGAAGCGCTGCATCGCTGTCATAAACCGGTGAATAAAAACCACCGTTAGTTGAGTTGGCAATAGTAAGAAGACCAGAAAAAAGCATAGTATCAGCTCCTGTAGCATTCGGATTTCTTTTGTCAAGAAATGCTACATACGTTCCATAAGCTGGTACGCTTCCTGAAATACTTTGTACGTAGCGAATATCTAAGTCTGATGTAGTAGAACCATTATCCCAACGCACAATGCGGTAGGCTCCGTCTAATGAAATGGCAGAACCTGTAGGGTTATAAATTTCAAGTGCTTTGTTATTAAAACTTCCTTCAACATATTCTGAAAAGAATAATTCGTTGCAGGCAACAATACCACTTTGAGCAAAGACAGAAAGTGATGCAGGGATTAAAAATGCTGATAGTAAAAACTTTTTCATGTTTATTTTTTTGAATTAGGCTGCAAATGTATAAGAAAAGATGTTGCGACAAGTTTACTTTACTGTTAAGAAATCAATTGCCACAGATTCACAGATTATAAATAGAAAAAACAATGAACTATTGAAATGCTTTGCCAAAGATTCGTAGATTTTAACAAGTAATTTATAAATCTGTGAATCTGTGGCAATAAATAAAAGTAGCTTTGCGCCCTCAAAAAATAAAACGTGAATCTTCTTTCTATAGAAAATCTTAGTAAATCCTACACCGAAAAGGTGTTGTTCAGCAACATCAGTTTCGGTCTGGAAAAGGGACAGAAGGTAGCGTTTGTTGCCAAGAACGGAACAGGTAAATCAACATTGCTGCGCATTATTGCAGGCAAAGAAAAAGCAGATAGCGGCAACTGTATTTTGCGTGGTGGAACCCGCGTTGGCTTTTTGGATCAGCAACCTGTTTTTGATCCCACTAAGACAGTGATTGAAGCCGTTTTTGATTCAACAGGTGAACTGATGAACGCAGTGAAGGAATATGAAATTGCCTTAAACCACCCCGAAAACGAAAAAGCATTGCAACAGGCGTTTGATAAGATGGATAGTCTGCATGCATGGGATTATGAACAAAGGGTTCACCAAATTCTTTCGGTGTTTAAAATCACCAACCTTGAACAAAAGATTTCTGAGCTTTCGGGCGGACAGAAAAAGAGAATTGCATTAGTAAAGCTGTTGGTTGAAGAGCCCGATATGCTTATAATGGATGAGCCTACCAACCACCTGGACATTGAAATGATTGAGTGGCTGGAAGAATACCTTAGCAAAGAAAACATTACTTTATTTATGGTTACGCACGATCGCTGGTTTCTGGAAGTGGTGTGCAACGAAATTATGGAACTGGATGGCGGTGAAATTTACCGCTACAAAGGAAACTACTCTTACTTTCTGGAAAAGAAAGCTGCCCGCGAAGAAAACGACAGCACTAATAAAGACCGTGCCCGTCAGTTTTTGAAAAAAGAACTGGAATGGATTCGCAAACAACCGAGAGCACGCGGAACAAAATCAAAATCAAGAGTTGATGCTTTTCATGATTTGACCGAGCAAACCGGAAAGAAAAAGAAGGATGAGAAATTAGAACTGGAAATAAAGTTAGAACGACTTGGAGGGAAAATCCTGGAACTTTATCACATCAATAAATCGTTTGGTGATAAGATGGTGATGAAGGATTTCAGCTACAAATTCCGCCAGGGCGAAAAGCTGAGTATCATCGGTAAGAATGGGGTTGGTAAAAGCACGTTCCTGAATATTATTACGGGTAAAGAGCAGCCCGATACAGGTAAAGTTATTGTGGGCGAAACGGTTCAGTTCGGCTATTACACGCAAGACGGAATGAAGCTGAACGAGAACATGCGCATGATTGAGGTTATCAAGGAAATTGGCGACCATATTCCCTTGGCAAAGGGTAAAACCATGAGTGCATCACAGTTGCTTGAGAAATTTCTGTTTCCCACATCTTCGCATTTTACACCTGTTGGCAAACTGAGCGGTGGTGAAAAGCGCAGACTGTATTTGCTCACCATTTTGATTAAAAATCCCAACTTCCTTATTCTGGATGAGCCTACCAACGACCTTGATATTATGACCTTGCAGGTGCTGGAAGATTTTCTGGAGCAGTTTGCCGGTTGCCTCATCGTTGTTTCGCACGACCGCTACTTTATGGACAAACTCACCCACCACACCTTTGTTTTTGAAGGCGAGGGAATAGTGAGGGATTTTAACGGGAACTACTCACAGTATCGCGAGGAAGTAGAAAACAAAAAGCTTGCACCGCAAAAAGCGCTTGTTAAACCTCCGCAAGTAATATTAAAGGAAGAAAAGGCGGCTGAAAAAGCGGCAGAGAAACCTGTTGTTGTTGAAAAAACTAAACCCAAAGAAAAACAGCGCATGGGTTTTAATGAGAAATGGGAATTTTCATTGCTCGAAAAAGAATTACCTGAATTAGAGAAAAAGAAAGAAGCCCTGGTTGAAAAACTTAACTCAGGTATTACAGAAAGCGATGAACTGATGAAAGTTTCGGCAGAACTGACAGAGGTAGTTGCCGCTATTGACAACAAAACCAACCGTTGGTTGGAGTTGTCGGAAATGGTTTCTTAATCTACTCTAATATAAATGTCTTCTTCTTTAGCAAAGAAATAGCTGTTTGCCATATTCTTTTTAAAGAAATCTTTCAGTTCTGATGAAGTGGTGAATTTCTCATCAATATTTTCGGTAACCGGTATTAAGGTGGTTTTTGATCCGCTGGATGTAACTTCAACTTTGTAGAAGTAATAGGTGTTGTTTTCACCGCCCGGCTCATAAACATTCATAAAGCGTGTGCCGTTTATCTCGGATAAAAAAGCATTGTAATTAGTTACATCTCCTGTACTGGCACTCTTCTTATCAATATTGTAAGTTTTATCATCCAGTTTAGTTACAGTGTATGTATAATCCGTTGAAGATTTGCCTTCCCATTTGCCCAACAGCTTTTCGTCTAATTTTACAGAAGGCTGGTCAATGGTAACTTCGGAACTGTAAGGGCAACCCGAAAACAGAATAATAATAAAGGCAAGAACAGATAGAGAGAGCAGGTTTTTCATAGAAATAGTTTTGTTTGGGTCCAAAACTACAGTTTTCTTTAAAACATCACCCTTTTTTCCTCAGCCACTCCTCTCCTATTCCTTTTTCGGGTTCGGCTCCCAGATTTTTAATTTCATATCCTTTAGGATAACTGAGAATGGGTTCGCGTTTGGTACGCAGCACCGGCTCTTTACGCAAAGGAATAAGACGAGTAAATATATTTCTGAATTGCATTATTCCATTTACACACAGCTTTAATATAGCCGGAGGTTTGGGATACTGAAACGCATTGAGCAATGCATCATCCATAAAGCAAAATAACACATATTTAAAAGAAGGAAACATAAACTTTGGCACATACCAACCCATAAAAAGGTTAAGCGTTGCATCGGCTACCTTGCGGCTGCCTTCGGTAAAAGCAAAATGCTTAGCTTCATATTCTTCGTTAAACTTTTTCAGTTCGGCAAAACTGGCTGGAATGTCTTTTATGTTCATCCTCGCCCCTACCTCGCGCCAGAAAATATAAGAAGTATCTAACTCCTTTTGTCCCGATATGCGATAACCGAATCGTTGGTTCCAACGGTAAGGCTCAACTACAAAAGTGCTGAGTACATACAGAAAATCATCGTTGCTTATATTGAAATGACCGTGAATACGGTTCATACGGCTGATGGCTTGCCGGCCGCGCTCGCTGTCGTAGCCATGCTCCATCATTTCGCTCAGAATTAAATCGGTATCGTCATAGCGTTTTTGCGGACGTTTTTCAAACTCGTGCGTAGCAGCCAGCAGCTGACCGATTGCAGGAACTGCAAACGTGCGAAACAAGGCAAACTCTAACGAACGGGCGGTATCCCATACAAAATCATAGTTGGCAATCAGGCGAACAATTTCGAGCGTATCCTTTTCAGTGTCTAAGGGTTCTAATTTTTTAAGGACTTGTTGTTCGCGCATTGCTATTAAAGAAGGGCAAATTTAATTTACTTTCGCTGCGAAATGGCAATAAGTAAAGAACACATTACTGAAACACTTGTAAACTTTGTGCGAACTAATATTCTGGCGCAACAAGTAGCGTTTGACAGCAACAGCAACTTATCCAAAACCGGAGTTGATTCCTATTCGGTAATAGAAATTATTCTTTTTATTGAGCGTCAGTTTGGAGTGGTAATTCCCGACACCATGCTTATCCCCGCTAATCTCAGCAACATTGATTCTATGAGCGAATGTGTCTTTCAATTGCTCAACAATAAATAAAAAAGCTGAATGGAAGCAGCTTTATCTCATAAAATTTCTGGTGCAGATAAATTTCAATTACTGCTCGACAGGCATATCCGGCTTAATCAACCAACAGGAAATATTATTCAGTTAAGCATTGAAGTAAAGGGAAGAATTGAGTTGGAAGAACTGCGAAAAGTTGTAAACGCAAACAGTTTTCTTACGCAACTGAATTCCTTGCAGGTAACGGATAATACATTATCAATACCCCGATGGATAAATGGAGAAGAACAATACCCGGTTAGCTTAACTGAGTTTCCTTATAAATCCGCGAAGGTTTCCGAAGGTTTGATAGACATTGCACTTTTTCAAGATGTAACAAACACGAAGGTGCTTATTTTAGTTCATCATGTGCTTGCCGATAACATGGGAATTCAGCAAATAGCCAGACTGATTGACGGAACTATAAAACCACCGCTTTTACCTTTAACAGAAGGAGTAAAAGATACAACTCCTCTTATACAACAGCTTGTTCATACACTGAAAGCAACACTGCTGGTGTTTAGGAAAACACCAAAACACATGGCAAAGCTTGTTGCCGCTGAAGTTGTAACAAAAACCTTTATCCTTGATTTTGATGATAAACAAACCATATTAATTGAAGAAAATGCAGCAAAGAACGGTGCGCGCCTTTCGCGAAGTGCGTTTTACCTTGCTGCGGTATCAATGGCTTTGAAGCAAACCATTTTTGCAGGTAATGGTGATAGCTTCTTTCTTCCCGTTCCACAAAACCAGCGCTTGCGGGGAAACGACCAGCTAGCAATGGGCAATCATCTTTCGTTTTTGTTTTACAACATTCCGTTTAATAAGCTGAATAATCTGAGCGAAGCAACAGCTTTTATTACGGCACAAATGGTGGAGCAGATAAAAGATCAAAGCCCTAAATCGTATTCCTATTTATTAAAGACTTTTCGTTTTCTTCCGCTCTGGCTTTATGATTTCTTTTTCAAAATGCCTACTAAAGGCGCAGTGTGCAGCTTTCTGTTTTCAGATGTTGGAGAAACCCTGCCCGACATGAAAACCTTTATGGGTAAGGAAATAGTAGAAGTACTTAACTTACCTCCTAACCCATGTCCGCCCCACATTACCTTTGTAATGATGAAACATGCAGGCACATTGAAATTAATTATGACTTACAACAGCAAAGCAATTTCGGAAGATGAAATAAGTAAGTTTGAAATCGCTCTTGACACACTTTTGATAGAATGAATTCACAGGAAATAAAAACCGATGTAGTAGTTGTTGGTGCAGGTGCAGCAGGTGTTGCAGCCGCTATAGCAGTTGCACGCGAAGGTTTGGGTGTTGTGCTGCTTGAGAAGAACTCCTTTCCCGGTGGCAGAGCCACTGCTTCAGCTGTTGGCACCATTTGCGGACTATACCTGCGCAGCTTTAAAAACGAAGCCAAGTATGTAAGCGATGGCTTTATGAAAGAGTTTGCAGATAAACTGCAACAACGCTCAGCAACAAAACCACGAGGCGGCACCAACGGATTGTATTACCTGCCCTACAATTATTTTGACTTTAAAACGGTTTGTGATGAGTTGCTTGCAAAAAATGGAATACAGCCTTATTACCATTCAACCGTGTTTAATGTAGAAACGAATGATGAAAAAGTAACCGCGGTAGAAGCCTTTGTTTACGACCGCAAACTAAAATTTACTGCCAATGCATTTATTGATTGCAGCGGTGAGGCTTCCGTTTGTTTTCTTGCAGGTGAAACGGTGGTAGAGGAAAAAGAATATCAGGCATCGGCTCAGGTTTTTACCGTTGAGAACATTGAAACATTATTACCCGAATCATTGGGTTTTCATATTGCGCGTGAACTGAAACGCGCTGTTAATGAGGACAGACTTGCACCCGAACTGCAATGGGTTTCCATTGTTCCTGATTCGTTTCGTGATAAGAGTGCCATGCTTAAAATCGGTATTCCTTTAACCATTGATAACAGCGATAATAAAGCCACAGAAGTAGAACTGGCTGCCCGCAAAAGCGTGAATGCTGTTTTTGATTACCTGAAAAACAATGTTGAAGCCTTCCGCAATGCACACATCAGCTTTGTGGCTACCGAAGCAGGTTTGCGAACCGGTAGAAGACCAATGGGAAAATATACCCTCACCGAAACTGATGTGCTGGACTGCCGCAAATTTGATGACAGCATCGCCAATGGTGCATGGCCTGTTGAATTCTGGGGCAACGACAACAAAGTGAAAATGGATTATTTTACAGAAGATGATTTTTACCAAATACCTGCACGTTGTCTTCAATCAGCCAACTTCACTAATCTTTTCTTTGCAGGGAAAAATATTTCGGCAACTGAAAAAGCAATTGCCAGCGCAAGAGTAATAGGCACCTGTTTGCAAACAGGTTGGGCAGCGGGTAAGTTGGCCGGAGAAAATCTTTAATTTTGTGTTGACGAACAAATTATCAAAATGAGAAAATTCTTATTCCTTATTTTAATTAATTTTATTTCACTTCTCTCCTCTGCCCAAACCGAATCCATCTGCCGTTTAAGTAAACAACTACCAGGTGGTTTGCCTTCAACTGCTGATGTTGCTGAAGTAAGCGACACTATTCATATCAGGCATTACAGCATTCGTGTTGATACCATCGATTTTACAAATAAATCAATTCGTGCCAACGTAAAACTGAATGTTGAAGCAAAACAAAACAATGTCAATCTTATTTCGCTTTCGCTGCTGCAATTCACAATTGATTCCGTTAAAGCAGGCAACCAGAATTTAACATATACCTACAACGATACTGCGCTCAGAATTACTCCGCCTTATCCACTCAATAATGGACAATCTATTCTTATCAGCATCAGTTATCATGGTAATCCGCAACGTGATGATTCTAATTTTGGTGGTTATTATTTTCAGGGACAGAATTATGCGTTTAACATTGGTGTTGGCTTTGCTGCCAATCCTCATGTATTCGGAAGATGCTGGTTTCCCTGCATTGATGAGTTTACCGACCGCAGCACATACGATTTCAGCATACGGACATTGAGTGCTTACAAAGCATTTTGCAACGGTACATTGCAACAGGAAATAAACAACGGTGACGGAACTAAAACATGGAAATGGACAATGAATGATCCTATTGCTACCTATCTTGCTTCTATGGCTGTGGCTAAGTTTTATACGATAGAAAGAACCTATCAGAATATTCCTGTTGAGTTAGCTGTATTGCCCGAAGACAGTGCCGAAACTATTGCCACCTTTATACATTTAGATACTGCCTTGTCTATTTTCATTAACCATTACGGTCCTTACCAATGGGATAAAGTTGGTTACGTTTCAGTTCCTTTTACAGCAGGTGCAATGGAACACGCCAGCAGTATTCACATAGGTAAAGCGTTTGTAAACGGAACGCTGAGCTACGAAACATTATGGGCACACGAACTCTCACACATGTGGTTTGGCGATCTTGTTACCTGCCGCTCACAGGAAGACATGTGGCTGAATGAAGGCTTTGCCGTTTACAGCGAACATATTTTTACCGAAGGTCTTTACGGAGTTGAGGCCTACAAAGAATCGGTGCGTAACAATCATAGACAGGTAGTGCAATTCGCGCATATTAAAGACGGAAGTTTTATTGCACTGAATGCCGTTCCTCATGCACAGACTTACGGCAATACCGTGTATGATAAAGGTGCCGACATTGCCCACACTCTGCGCAATTATATGGGCGATACCGCTTTTTTTGCCGGAGTAAAAGCCTACATGAATAATCTTGGTTTCAGTAATGCCGACAGCTATAACCTGCGTGATGAATTAGCAGCTTCTTCCGGAATGAACCTTGATCGTTTCTTTGAAGACTGGGTGTTTACTCCCGGCCTACCCCACTTTGCCATTGATTCATTTAATGTGCTTCCACAATTAGATAATGACTTTCTGGTAACCATGTATCTGTGCCAGAAACAGCAAGGCAACACTCATATTTATAAAATGCCTTTGCGCTTTACCTTCAGAAATGAGTTTGGAAATGATACAACCGTAGTAATGGAAACAGAAGGATTAACCGATACGCTGGTAACACAAATTCATTTTATGCCAACCATGCTTACCATTGACCGCGATGAAAAGATGAGTGATGCTATTTGCGATTACGAACTATGGACCAACACAACGGGCGAAAAGGTTTTGAAACAAACCAATGTAAAAGTAAACGTGCTGATTGCAGGTAGCGACAGTTCATTAATAAGGATAGAAAACCATTACGTTGCGCCCGATAATTTTATTAATCCGCAGACAGGAGTTTACCTTTCTGATTATCACTACTGGAGCGCAGATGGTTTATTCAATAATGATTTTCATGCCAGCGCAACATTCACTTACGATGGCAGCACAAGTGCAGGAAGCGGATATATTGACCATACACTTATCACCAATGTTGAAGACAGCCTCATCATGTATTACCGCCCCGGTGCAGGCTTTGAATGGCAGGAAGTAAACGGATATACCATCACAACCGGCACTTCGCACACCGACAAAAGAGGAAGCATAACCGTTGATACCTTAAAGAAAGGTGAGTATGCATTCGGTATCCGTGATTTTGATTTAGGTATTTCCGTAGGGGCGAATAATTATTTGCCCACTTTGAAAGTATATCCAAACCCAACCCGCAACGTTTGTAACATTGAATTCAAATTAGACGGCAATCAACCTGCATTGATTAACATCAGCGACATTAACGGAAATCTTGTTTTCACTACGTTAGTATATCCGCAACAAAGTGCTGTTAAATGGGATGTTTCGTCACTTGCAGCCGGAACCTATGTTGTTACACTTTGCAGAAATGAGGTGGTGCTGGGTGCGGAGAAGGTGGTGATTGGGAAGTAGCACCGTCATTGCGAGCGCAGCGCAGCAATCTCCTAATTGCATTACTTAATCTCTGGTAAACGGAACATCATCTAATTTCCCCCAACGCCATTCCCATCCCACCCAAACCCATTGGCAAAATGCCAACGTTAATCTCATCGTTCCCAAACTCATTGGCGAAATGCCAATGTTAATCCCAACGCTCCCAAACCCATTGGCTAAATGCCAGCATTAACCCCATCGTTCCCGAACCCATTAGCAAAATGCCAGCATTAACCCCATCGTTCCCAAACTCGTTGGTAAAATACCAAGGCTAATCCCATTGTTCCGAAACTCATTGGCGAAATGCCAATCCTATTGGCTTCAAGCCGAACAACCTTGGCTAAATGCCAACGGTGTTGGGTTTAAAGCGAACAGCATTATACAAGTGCGGAAAGTTGTTCGGCATCATCGGATGGCATTGTTGCAGATTATTTTTCATGTTCAATACTAAAGGATGAAAAGCTGCGTTATTAATATTAGTAACCGGCTTATGTCTAATCCTAAAATGTAGTTGAAGATGAGCACTCCTGTTTGGCCTTTCACCGAAAACCCTTTTGATAATGGTACTAAGGGTAGTTTTAAAAAAATGTATATCATTTCTATAAACACTGCCAATAAGCTGTGGGGGCAGCAAAGCAATCCTGATATACTTCCTGTTCATTTGTTTTTTGCGCCTGCGCGACAGACATACGCTAATGCTTACACAACATGGAAAAGCAATAAAGCTGCATACAGAGGTGCTACTGTAAAGGTTTATAAGTTGCTGAATCTACTGAGCTCCGAAAAGATTGAAGAGTTTGATGTTCGTATTCAGGTTGTTTATTCCAGAGGAAAAGAAGAGTATATAAAGTTGTTTCCTCAATTGCGCAAACCATTTCAAAGAGGCGAAATAGAATCGCGCATTTCAGCATTGGCCGTGCTAATCGTAAGCATAGGAACGGATGCAGCGCTTGCTACCGTAAAATCCGACATTGTTGATTTTTATAATTTGCTGGTGGATGCCCGTAACGTGCAGAAAGGACTCGAAGGTATAGTTAGCTCCAAAAGCGCTGAACTGGAGTTGCAACGCATTACCTGTTCAGAGGCTATGTATGCAGTACTTGGCAGACTCATGGACATTTACAGAAGCAACTCAAAACAGATTGCCATTTTCTTTGACCTGGTAACCCTGCGGGGCGCCTACCCCGATGATGATGACCTGGAATTTGAAGGCTTTGTAAACGCTATGCAGGTTCATAACATCGTTCATGATTTTGAACCTGAACAACTTTTTGAAATTGAAAACTTAGGCACCGAAACCTTATTCTTCTACACAGCAGGCAGCTCGGTTGAGCCTTACAACGTCAAACTGTCTAAAAACTCAACACCATTTTGTTGAATACTTTCTTGTTGTTATAAAATAAGAATCAAGAGGATTCTTATCTTTATTCCATGCAATTTATACAAGGA
>CAMBRL010000003.1 GCA_945870105.1 Chitinophaga pinensis | reverse complement strand
ACCAGAATAGACGAACGCTTGGTTAGTTTTATCCGCGCTGCTGCGCCTAATGCAAACAGTCCGTTTTTATCTGTTGCTCCATTAGTTGGATTTACAAAGTCACTATTAATATCTGTTCCCACCTTTACATAATTTCGATGAACATAGGTTGGCAATAATTCCAACGATCCAATGCTTCCGAATTTACGTGCAATGATTAATTGTGCGGTATAAGAAAGACGGTGCAGAATATTGTTTTTATGCACCGGAACATCGGCATAAAATAGTTCGCGTTTAATGGGTGAAATAGCTGCGTTGAAATACACCGCCAGTGACAACGGAATTATATTGTTAGTGCTTTGTGTAAGGAAACGCCATTTGGTAAAAGCATCAATATTTCCCAATGTTTTACTTCTTCCAACTCCTACCATCCAGTTCTCCAGAATTCCGTATTCAAATGCTATGCGTATGTTGGCAACATTATCCATTCCATAGAACGAACTGAAACCGCCACCACTTGCTGCACCTATGTTTCCGAAGCGGTGCGTAATACGAAAGTCCATCGCATTCTTTGGAACCGTTTCGGTTGATTGTGCATTAATAACACGAGTGGTTTTAAATGTTTCAAGAACAGGTTCGTTCTTTGTTTTTTCGGTATTCTCGTCAAGCAGATTCATAATATCATCTTGCGCCAAAACAGAAAAAGATGAAAGCAATACAAAACTAAACAGTAAAAAAATTCTCATACTTTATGGTTTAACATACAGTTTATAATTAGCCGAAACACTTACTTCTATTTCTTTTCCGATGTTCATCACCTTGTCCCCCGGGATTTTTATTTTGTGGTCTGCAACCAATACTTTAAATTTTGAGGTCAGGTTTACCTTTCCTTCTTTTACAATAAACACACCTTCAAAATTTCGTGGTTGTTCCACTCCGTGCATTTTCAATGTTCCGGTGCAGGTTACTTTAAATTCACCATCTGTTTTAAAATCGATGTCTTCATTTATTTTTCCTTTCAGCGTAGCGTTTTCAAAACCTTTTTTATCGCTTTCCATGTAATTGCTGTTGAAGTGGCGCTGCATCAGTCCGTCTTTAAAAACAAAACCGGTAATGGGCACTTTAAACGCAATGCTATCGTTATGCAGTGTAATAATGGAAGTGGACATTTTATTCACCGCATCAATATCTTCAATAGGTGCTTTTGAGAAAAATGAAATTTCAGTGCTTTCGCTGATGTAAACGGTTTGCGCTTTTGAGACAGCAATAGAAAATAGAAAATAGAAGATAGAAAATAGAAAAATGTTGTTTTTCATGGCTATGTCTTTTATTCCCCCTTCGGGGGTTAGGGTGTGGCTTTTTGTTTAGTTATTTAGTGCACCATCTTCTATCCAGCAAAGAAAAATATCCAGTTCTTCCTGCGTAAGCGTTCCTCCCTGTGGCATGTGTAATCCATCGGTAGCGGGTAGTCCCAGTCGTATTTTAACTGTTTGCGAAACACCGCTTAAGGCTGTATAGGTAGAAAAATCACCCGGGCCACTTCCGCCTGATACATGGCAACCGATGCTGTTGGCACATTTTGTTTCTGCAAGTGGTTTCACATGCAGATTGTAGCTAACATCCAGACTGTCGCAAAAAGTTTCGGGCGGGAGAGGAACGCTGCCCTTATCATTCAAACAGCCCTGCAACACAAACACTGTTGCTGCAAGGGTAACACTAAGAAGAAGAATATTTTTTTTCAAGCTGATAAATTTTTTGTGTTTCTGAAAAGGCAATAACCTTGCCATCTGATTAGGCTTCGACAGGCTCAGCCTGACAATTGTTGTCACACTGAGCTTGCCGAAGTGTTTTTATTTCACCACTACTTTTTTACTGTAAACATTTTTACCATCGTTTAAACGGATAAAATAAATTCCTGCTTCCATATCATTATGAGCATTGAATTTAAGTTCATGTCTTCCGGGGTGCAGGTTTTCGCTAATAGTTTGTTTTACCAAACGTCCGTTAATGTCAAAGATTTCTGCGCTTACGTTAGTTAGTTCATACAGAAAAAACGAAACATTAAGTATATCGCTTGCAGGGTTTGGAAACACAACAAAACCTTCGTTGCCGCCATCTGATTCGTTTATACCAATGGTAGTATTTTCAGTAATAGCAAGCGTTGCATTTTTAATTACATCGCCTGAACTGCTATTGCTGCTGTTGGTAAAGTTAAAAGCCCCGTAAAAAGTAACTGTCCCTGTTCCCTCTGTGGGTGCAGTCCATTGAATGGTCCATGTTTTAACTCCGCTGCCGGCAGTTCCAGAACCAGTGTGCGTAACATATTTATTGGCCATACCGGTGTTGGGGTTTGCAAATTGTGTTCCTGCAGGCAGTGGTGTTACAAACGCACCCAGTTTTGTTCCGCTTGCATTTTGTGGTGATAGTTGAAAACCAAATTCTGTTACTCCCGATTTAGTTGCAGTAGCCGTAATGTTATACGTTGTTCCGGGAACATAGCCGCCAACAGGAACATCTGAAGTAATTGTTGCCACCTGATCAGTAGGTGCAGCACCTGAATGGCAACTTCCGTTGTTACAGGTTACACCGTCCCCGGGCGAGCCTGTGCGTCCCGAAGGAGCACCCGTACCATTAGTATGTGCATTGTTGTAATTAGCATCGTAAACAATAACTAAGGAGGAAATAAAAACTAAGGCAAGCGTAAACTTTTTAAGCATATAAATGGGTTTAGAGTTTTTTAAGAGCGGCAAAAATAAAGATTTATCAGGTTGGTATGAATCTAAATTCATGGAAATTTAAGTTTCCGTAACTGATGGATAAAATCAGATTGTTGGCACTTTCTCAAACCACGGCTGCGCTTTTTCTAATTGTGCTGCAAGTTGAAATAAGGTAGCTTCATCATTCAGTCTGCCGGTGAACATAGTGCCAACAGGTAAATTATCCTTTGACCAATGCAGTGGAACAGTCATGGAAGGTTGTCCTGTAATATTGGCAAGCGGTGCATACGGTATCCACGAGAAAATTTTAGTAGCTGTTTTTTCAATGATGCCCGCGTTTTTTATAACCGAAGTATTGCCAAGTGCATTTAATGTTCTTAATGCAATGTCTTCGGCTTTGCTGTTTTGCAAGGCACCGATTTTAAACGGTTTCATCCCAAGGGTTGGCGTAAGCAGGGCATCGTATTTTAAACCGAATTGTCCCATGGCACGGGTGGTTTCGTTCCACTTCAGTTTTGCCAACGCAAAATCGCCTGCCGAAAATGATTTTCCTAATTTATAAAGCAGCCAGGTGTTGGGTTCAAAATCTTTTATTGTTGGCTTCTTGTTGTTTCGCTCACCCAGATAGTCAATGGTTGCAGAAGTTTCTCCCAATACCGTCATGTAAAGAATCTGTGTAAGTAATTCTTTTTTGTAGGGTAGTGGTATTTCTTCTACTTCGTGACCAAGACTTTTTAAAAGCTTTACGGTGTTATTAATGGCTGCAACATTTTCTTCGTCCTGCTTTATTCCCATCGGATGCTCCAGCGAAAAAGCAATCTTCAGTTTGCCCGGTTGCGTTTTTATTTCTTCTGAATACGGTTTTTCAGGTGTTTGAATGGAGTAAGGCTCTCCCGGTGCTGAACCTTGAATAGCATCTAAATAATAAGCGCTGTCGCGCACGCTGCGTGAAACAGATCCTTCACAAACAGCACCACCCCAAAGTTCTCCGCTTTGTAAACCAAGCGTAACCCTTCCGCGCGAAGGTTTCATTCCAAATAAACCATTACAACTTGCGGGAATACGAATAGAACCACCACCATCATTTGCACTGGCAATCGGAACAATTCCCGCAGCCACTGCAGCTCCGCTGCCGCCACTGCTTCCGCCTGTGGTGTGTTCGGTGTTCCAAGGATTGTGTGCCGGTTTCAGTAATTCACTTTCAGTAAAAGGTGTTAAACCAAACTCAGGCGTGTTGGTTTTTCCAAAGATTACAAGCCCTGCTTTTTTCACCCGTTGTGTTACAACCGAGTCTTCTTTCGGAATATAATCTTTCATAAAACGCGTTCCCATCGTGTGGCGAACACCTTTCAATTCAGGCCCTAAATCCTTCATCAGGTAAGGAACTCCCGCAAAAACAGAAGTAGCATCAACACTTTTCTGCTGTTCTTTTGCAACATCATAACAAGGTGTTACCACCGCATTAATTTTCGGGTTCACTTCCTCCGTGCGTTTGATAGCAATATCAAGAAGTTCAGAGGCTGTAACTTCTTTTTTCTTTATCAGTTCTGCTAATGCTACTGCATCGTGTTTGCGGTATTCTTCAAAGTTCATAGTAGTTGGAAGTTAGAGGTTGGAAATTAGAATAACCCGTACATCAGTCTGCCTATCATAAAATAAATGAAAAGACCAATGATGTCGTTAGAAGTAGTAATAAAAGGACCGGTAGCAAGCGCAGGGTCAATTTTAAATTTATTGAGCACCAGTGGAACAAATGCTCCGAAGATAGCCGCAAACACAATCACCGAAAGCAATGCAACGCTCACAGTTACGCTCAATGCCATGTAATCATTAAAGATAAGATTGTATGCCAGCAACAAAACAGCGCAGATTAATCCGTTGAATAAACCAACAATTAATTCGCGAAATAATTTAGGTATAATATCTCCTTTACCTATTGTGTTATTGGCAAGCCCTTGTACCACAAGTGCAGAACTTTGTACACCCACATTACCGCCCATAGCAGCAATCAGCGGCATAAAAAAAGCCATTTCAGGATGTATCTGAATTTGTGGCTCATAAGAAGTAAGTACACGCGAACCTACCACACCACCTGCAAGGGCAACCATCAGCCAGGGAAGGCGCGCACGTGTGCTTACCCACAGGTTATCATCGGCCTCAATGTTTTCAGAGATACCACTCATTAACTGGTAATCCTCGCTGGCTTCTTCACGCACTACATCCATTACGTCATCCACGGTAATTCTGCCTAACAACTTGCCGGTAATATCAACCACAGGAATTACAACCAAGTCATATTTTTCAAATAACGTAGCTACATCTTCAGACTTTGCAGCAGCATTAATGGATATCACATCTTTGAAATAAATCTTTTCTATTTTTTCTTCGGGTGGCGAAATCAGCAGGCGTTTTAATGAAAGTATTCCGTGTAGTTTTTCATCATCATCAATTACATACACAGTATAAATACTTCCCACTTCTTCTGCCTGTCTTTTCATTTCAACAATAGATTGCTGAACCGTCCATTTCAGGTTGGCGGTAACTAACTCGGTTGCCATCAGTCCGCCTGCGGTGTCCTCATCGTAACGCAAGAGGTCAACGATGTCGCTTGCCTGTTCGGCATCATCCATCTGCTCCAGAACCTCCTTTATTTTTTCATCAGGAAGGTCGGCAATCAAATCGGCAGCATCATCTGAATCAAGATTATCAATGTGCTTGGCAATTTGTTCGGAAGAAAGTGAAGCAAGGAATCCATCCTTTACATCATCATCCATTTCCACCAATACATCGGCAGCTTTTTCTTCGTCTAAAAGATTGTAAACATATTGCGCATCGTGTGTCCACGATTCTTTGATAAGCTCAGCAATATCCGCAGGGTGAAGTGGTTCCAGCATTTTAACCACATCATCGTGCCGCTTATGCTTGATGGCATCGTGCACTTCAAAAACAAATGAGGGGGTTACTTCAAATTTCATGATGCCATTCTTCAATTCGTCAGAACGTCATGCTGAACTTGTTTCAGCATCTCAATAAAAGATTCCGAAACAAGTTTGGAATGACGGAATTATTTTGCAACAGACAGCAACTTCGTCAGCTCAACAAACTCTCCAACACTCAGTTGTTCTGCACGTTTGTCAAACAGTTTGCTTTCTGCAACGGGTGCGAAAGTAAGACTTTTGAGTGCATTCCTCAATGTTTTTCTGCGTTGGTTAAAAGCTGTTTTCACTACCATGAAAAATTCTTTTTCATCGCAGTCGAGTGCTATGGTGTTATTGCGCGTAAGGCGGATAACACCCGATTTTACTTTTGGGGGCGGAACAAAAACCGTTTCATTTACCGTGAACAGGTATTCAATATCATAGAAAGCAGAAAGCAGAACGCTCAGTATTCCATACTCCTTACTTCCCGGTGGTGATGCTATGCGCAGCGCTACTTCCCGCTGTATCATGCATACCACTTCCGGTATCTTGTTACGGTGTTCCAGCACATTGAAAAATATCTGTGACGAAATGTTGTAAGGAAAATTACCAATGATAGCATAACGCTCCAGGTCAATATTCAGTCTCAGAAAATCACCTTCAATTATTTTGCCTTTCAGTTGCGGAAAATTCAGTTTCAGAAACTCAACCGATTCGCGGTCTACTTCCACTACGCTTACATCAATCTCTTTATTCTCTAAAAGATATTTAGTCAGCATCCCTGTTCCGGGACCTATCTCCAACACCTGTTTATAAGTGCCATGCCCGCTAAGACTTTCAGCAATTTTACGGGCAATGTTTTCGTCTTTTAGAAAATGTTGACCTAAGTGTTTTTTGGCGCGAACGGGATACATTATTCCGCTACCGCTACTACTTCCTGCACTTCAGGAACCATCTTTTTCAGCAGCGCTTCAATACCCGCTTTCAACGTAATAGTAGAGGAGGGGCAACCGCTGCAGGCACCCTGCAACACCACATTTACTTTACCATCTTCAAACGATTTGAACTGTATATTTCCGCCATCACCCTCCACTGCCGGACGAACATATTGTTCCAGTATGGCAATAATTTTACCGTCAATAACAGGATTGGCTTTTGAAGTGGAAGCAGATACCGCTTCCGTTTTTGCTACAGCAATTTCTTCCTTCTTCTCCGGAAGTTCACTAACCGCTTCTCCGCCATTTGCCAAAAACTCACGGATAAAACTGCGCAGCTCCAGTGTTATGCTTTCCCATTCCACCGCATTGGTTTTGGTAACCGACACAAAGTTGGCAGCAATAAACACCCCCGCCACAAACGGAAACTCAAACAGCTTTTGAGCAAGTGGCGAACCCTTCGCCTGTGCTTTGGAAGTATATTCTACACTTACATCTTTCAGCAGCCCGATATTGGCAACAAATTTCATTGCATTGGGGTTGGGCGTGCTTTCAGCGTATATGGTAACGGGGAGTTTCTTTGTTTCGGTGGTGTTCATTGGGCAAAGGTAAGTAAAAAGTCCCCTGCTTGCGGTGGAGGATTTTTTGAACTAAATAAAGCTTCCCAATTGCTTACAAGCCATTTTTCGTTGCTTACACTCCGTTTTTCTTAGGTAGCGCAAGCCCAAATCACTTTGCCAAAACCAACTCTCCCCTCTTCTTCCGCCTCAGGCAGATACCCGCAGCACGAATGAGATCATACACCCAACCCTTAACACTAACCCGTATTTTCGCACCGGCATGAAACATACGCAGCCCCTTATCCTTATAATTTTCCTCTTCCTCCACACCGGGTTATGCGCTCAACAGGTCATACCCAATGTCCCCGAAGCATTTGAAGCCATCCCCAACCAACAGCCCCGTATCTGCCATTTTAAAAGCCACATAAAAACACCCGAAGGAGGCCACCTCCAAGGCATACAAGGCTACACACACGATATCCGCACCTCTTTTATCATCACCGGCAGCGCCTCCTCCTTTTCCTATTATATAACCGCACCCGAAAACGGAGAAGCCACCCTTCACAAACTGGCAAACGAGCCCCTGCGCCATGCCGGAGGATGCCAGCTCGCAAACGGCAAAGTATTTACAGGAATTGAAGACAATGCGCAGAAAGATAAATCCGATGTGGTCATGTTTGCTCCCGGAATAAAGCCTGTTGAAACCCTTATAAAGCGCAGCGGAATTTTTAAACGCTCCACTGCCGGTGCCGTGGGCGCTCTTTACCTCAACGGGAATTATTTAGTAGCCGTTGCCGACTGGGATTCGCGCCACATTGATTTCTACCGTTCCGGCACCAAAGGCCTTGATTCTATTGCAAGCTACACCGTTTCCGGAAAGTGGGGCTCCTACCAATCCATCAACCTCCTTGCCGATACCGCAGGCAACATTTTTCTTATTGGTTTTTGCCTTGAAGGAAAAAACAACCGTGCCGACCTGTTCAGTGTTATAAATTACCAACTCACGCTCCTCAGCTCCCGTTATTTTCAATGCACTAAGGGCAGCAGTTTCCGCTATGCTGCAGGCATGGGCATCACCACCGAAAACAAACTTGTTGTTATAACCTGTCCCCGCAAATTGAAAAAGCGCAACAGCATCAACATCTTTGGTTCAGATGAAGCATTGCCTTTGCTCTTTAATTAAGTCCTCTTTGTTTACTTGATTGCAAACCTCAACCCCCCATACACCACCGCTCCCATCCCCGGTCCCCAGACCATAGAGGCATCAAAGTACGGCCCGAAAGGGTCCGCAGCCGCTACAATAGCACCACGCTGCATAAAGTTGGTCAGGTTCTCGCCCCCGAGGTAAACCTCAAAGCGTTTGAACTTTTTAGTTACCTGCGCATTGATGGTAAAGTATGGCGCTGAATAATTTGCACGTTGATATTCCGCAGGGTTCTCCGTTGTTCCCGGAAGGCGGCTACGTCCGAAACGTTGCAACGTTAAATCAAACTTCCATTTCTCAAAGCGGGTGAAGTATCCAAAGTTCAGCAACATTCTTCCCGCTGCCGTCATCGGTTTGCGCATCAGTGTTCCTGCATAGGTACTCCGCACATCGTAGTATTTATAAGCGGCCTTCACCGAAAATTGTTTCAGCGGCTCTATCGCAGCCTCTACCTGAAAACTGTTGGAATACGATTTGCCGTCTAAGTTATAAAAGCTCACTTCGCGGGCATTGTAATCCAGATCAACCACCACCTGATTCAAAAAATTAGTGTAGAAATAATCCGCGCTGATGCTGGCATCTCTTCCGAATAAACGAAAACTCTGACTCAACGAAACCCCATAGTTCCACGCAATTTCGGGCGACAGTTTTTCTTTAACAATCACCGTGCGAGCGCTTGCCAGCACCGAAGCATTTTCAGCAAAAGGGTTGGCTACACGAAAACCTCTTCCTGCCGCCACACGAAAAATAGTTTCTTCGGCAAGATTTATTTTAATGTTCACCCGAGGGTTAAACATAAAACCATACAGGTTGTGATAATCACCCCGCACACCCGCAACAAACGAAAAAGTTGACATGTTGTTATAACTATACTCTGCAAACGCACCTGGCACAATCTCCCTGCGCGTGAAAAGTGAATCATTGTAAGTTTCCACAAAATCATCTAGCAAAAAACTAACCCCTGCGCGTATCTTATTATCACCATTCACAACCTTATCCTGATAAATCAGATTGGCATACAATGTTTTCTCCGTCCCCGAATACTTCTTCAACCCGAATGTAGAATTCATATCGTGGTAACGCACCGAAGTGATTAATCCTAAGCTGCGGTCGAGGTTTCCCGGAAACATCAATCCTGTTTTGTTGCTTACCTCCAATTGTTTGGTCAGCACTTTTATCAGGTATTTTTCCATTGCGCCATGCCCCGAATGTTCTTCAAAAGCCTCATCCGTTTGTCCTCCGGTTTTGTTTTCATACACACCTTTCAAATTCAGTTGCGATTCAATCCGTTTTCCGCTGTGATATTTCCAGCGGTTGTAAAACGTGTATTGCTGCTGCAAAGGCGTATCCATAAAACCATCGTGGTTGCTGTCGTTCTGCCTGAAAACAGTATTGCCATGCAGAAATAACATCGTACTCAGTTTTTGTTTGAATTTTGTTCCGGTATGAATATTCACCTCTCCCCTTCCTCCCGAACTTCCGTAAACATTCACAAAAAGCTTATCGGCTTTCTCAGCATCCGGTTTCAGAAATTCAAGATTAATTTGTCCTGCCATCTGCTCATAACCATTCACCACCGAGCCCGTTCCTTTCGATACCTGAATGGATTCTATCCATGTCCCCGGAACAAAGCCCAATCCGTAAGCAGAAGACAAACCGCGTATCATCGGTATCATTTCACCTTGAATCTGCGTATAGATTCCATCTAATCCCAGCAACTGAATTTTCTTGGCACCCGAAACTGCATCGGTGTAAACCACATCCACCGAAGCATTAGTTGTAAAGCTTTCACTCAGATTGCAGCAGGCTGCTTTCTGTAATTCCTTGCTGGTTATTTTTTCCGTCAGTATCGGGTCTATCCGCGAAAGGAAGGTGCTTTGTTGCTTTCCCTGAATAGTTATCTGATCTAACTCAACGCTGCTTTTCAACTTAACGGTGAGAAATGTTTCGTTGGAAATACTAAGCGTGTCGCTTAGATAACCGGTAAAACTTACTACCAGTTTTGTCTGCGTTTTTACGTTTCTGTTCAGCGTAAATTTTCCGTCAAGATCCGTAACGGCTCCTTCGTTTGTTCCCAGCCAATGCACATTGGCAAAGGGAAGCGGAGCTTCCTGCCTGCCGCCAGGCATGGCTTTTTGTTGTTCATCAATTCCGTAAACAATTCCTTCAAGGGTTTGTGCAAATGCCAAACCCGGTAAAGAGAGGAAGACGATTAATAGTTTTATAATTCTGTTTTTCATGTTCTTGTTTTAGCGTAAATACTCTGTTACCTCTCTTTCGGAGAGGTTAGGGAAACGCTAAAATCAGATACGAAAAACGGAAACGAGAATAAGAATGTCTTTCCCTGAAATAAGAGGAGGAGCATGAGCTACCTCTACAAGTTGCGCTGTTGCTACTTCAGTAAAAACAAAAACAGGAAGTATGAAATAATCAGCAGGAAAGTCAAGCTTAACATTGAAACTGCTGACTATGGTTTGAATATCCAACTTAAAGTAGTCGGTATAATAATCGCAGCACTTAGCTTCAACAGTATTAGCTACTTTGCTTTCTTTTGCGCAGCAATCTTCGCTTTCAATGAACGAGATCGTTACCGCTCCGCTAACTAAGCAAACCATTTTATGTGCCGTAATACCAATACTCATTACGAGCATCAGCAAGGCCATTGCAACAGAAAAGTATTTGCGTAAAAAGTTCATTGACACAAAAGTAAACAAATTACTTGGAGAAATGTTTGCGCGTGATCACCTTCAACAGTTCGCGTTCCAGAATGAACTGTGTGATTTTCTCTACTGCATCGGCAAAAGAATTATCTGCAAAAATCTCGTTTGCTTTCTTTTCGCTGAGGTCTATGGTGTAAAGCAACTGCGAAAACTTGTTACGGTTGTTCTCCAACATGTTTTTTACAAGAGGTTTCACCTGCACAAATAATTCATCGTAAGCAGTAGCAATATTTCCTGAAAACGAAATTTCTATTCCGTTGGAGGCAAAATCTTTTTCTACCTGTGCGGCAGTGAGGCGGATAATTTCTTCGTTGTTTTTGTAAAGGGAAAGATTGGTTTGCATTTTTTATTTTACCGCAAAGAGCGCAAAGGGATGCCGCAAAGTTCGCAAAGAAAAAATTATGCTTGCAGAACTAGGCGCTCTACATGCGTATTTTCAACAATGTGTTTCTGAATTATTTCTTCTACATCACTGAGTTGTACATTGCGGTAATAAACTCCTTCGGGGTAAACCACCAGCGTTGGGCCGCTTTCACAGGCATCCAGACAACCGGCTCGTTGTGCGCGCACTTCGGTTTTCAAACCTTTGTCGAGTAACGATTTTTTAAAGGCAGCAACCAATGCCAACCCATGTGCCTCTCCGCAACTTTGACGTTCACCGGCTGCGCGCTCGTTGGTGCAAATGAATATGTGTTTCTTGAATTTCAACTTTGGCGTTGCATTAATTGTTCGGTAAAATCAGTGAGCACTTTTTTCTTTTCAGCAGAAGCGTTTACTTTTTCAAGAGCCGAAAGTCCTTTGCTGTAGAATTTTTGCATTTCTGCTTCTGCCAGTTTTTTTACCTCCAGCAAATGGTAAATTGCTTTTACGCCTTCTACTTTTTTCTGTTCATTTTTTTCGTTCAGCAAATCATTAAGCTTTTCTGTTGTTGATTCATCAGCCAACTCAAAAGCCTTCAGTAGTAGAAATGTTTTTTTGTTGGAAATAATATCACCACCTGTTTGCTTACCTACTTTTTCTGTCTCGCCAAACACATCCAGAATATCGTCCTGCAACTGAAATGCAATGCCGGTATTCTTCCCAAATTCGTATAAATTCTGTGCATCTTCATCCGTTGCGCCAGAAACCAAAGAGCCCATCTGCAAAGCAGCACCTAACAGCACCGCTGTTTTCAATTCTATCATATGAAGGTAGTCGGCAATGGAAACATTTTTTGCTGTTTCAAAATTCATGTCTAACTGCTGCCCTTCGCAAATCTCCAATGCAGTTTTATTAAAAACAGGAAGCAATTTTTTCAACAGTTCACCTTCATAGGCCGACAATAGTTCATACGATTTAATAAACATCGCATCGCCCGAAAGTATGGCTGTGCTGTTTCCCCACTTATGCCAGACAGTTGGCTTTCCTCGTCTTAGAGGAGCGTTGTCCATTATATCATCGTGCAATAAGGTAAAGTTATGAAACACCTCTAATGCAACTGCTGCATCCAATGCTTTTTCATAATCATCTTTGTACAATGAATAACCCAACAACGCAAGTACAGGACGCATGCGTTTGCCGCCTAATGAAAAGGTATAGGTAACGGGCTCGTATAATTCAGCCGGTTGCTCTGGTATATTTATTGAACATATTTTCTGATTGATTTTCTCTAACAGGTTTTGCATCACAAAACCGTTTAGATAAGAGAAATAAACTGTCCCTGCTCAATCACTCTTTTTAAACCTTCTTCAAATGAGATGGTGTCGCGTTTCAGCAATTGCTGCATCTTTGATGTATCAGGTTGTCTGCGTGTCATATCGCCTTCTGTTAATTCAGGAAGGTGAACAATTTTAGAAGAAGAACCGGTAACTTTAATAATGATGTTGGCCAGTTCCAGAATGGTAACTTCTTTTGTTCCGCCAATGTTTACCACATCATTAATATACATGTTGTTGTAAAAAGCGTTGGTACAGGCTTCAATATTATCTTCAATAAAACAAAAAGTGCGGGTTTGTTTTCCTTCACCATAAATAGTGATGTCGGCATTTTGCAAGGCCGCATAAATAAACTTAGAAATCACAAAGTCTTTGCTTTGCTTTGGTCCATAAGTATTAAAAAACCTGAACACGGTAAACTCCAGGCCAAATTCGCGTTGGTAAGAACGCAGGTACGCTTCGCCCACATTCTTAACAATGGCATAAGGCAAACGTGAGTTTAATGGTGTTGTGTCTTCATTCTGGGGAAACTCAACCGGTTCGCCATATACTTCTGATGAAGAAGAAAAGTAAACACGTCTTACACCTGTATTTTTAGAAAGGTTAAGTATGTTTTTTATTCCCGTAATATCTTCCAGTACCATTACAGGATTAGAAAGCGTACGTTTTACACCAACCAATGCAGCATAATGAAACACATAATCAAAGGTGTAGGCATAAAAAACGCTGGAGATATCTTCAAAGTGATTTACATCGCATTTGATAAACTTTACATTGCGGTAAGGCGAATCAGGAAGTTTTTTAAGCGAGCCTGTGCGCAGGTTATCAACTATAACCACATAATTATCGGGGTCTTCAGCTAATTTTCCGGCTAATGAACTGCCTACAAAACCTGCTCCGCCTGTTACAAGTATTTTTCTCATCGTTTTTTGTCGGGTGGCAAAAGTAAATGAAATTTACTCGGGATTCACCTGCTCTTTAGCGTTTTTTAATTCCTGAAGGTAGAGGGCATCTGAGATATCGGCTCCGTTTTTAAAATAAAATATCCCGCCCCAGTCGTGGGTTAGCTTTTTATAAATGGTTTGAACACCATCTACTTTTACGGTTGTAACAATAAAAGTCTTTCCGGTTTCTGTAACTGTTTCTTCTTTGTAAGAATTGTTTTTCCGCAACTCATATAAGGCTTTGGCTGCTTCTTCCTTCTTGCGGACAGCCTCTTCTTCTTTGGCTTTTATAGCTGCAGCCTCCTGTTCAGCTTCCAGACGTTCGCGTTCCTGTTTTTCGGCAAGTATGCGAGCTTTTTCTTCGGCTGATGCCTTTTCCGCTTCTTCTTTTGCTTTTCTGTCTGCTTCAATTTTTGCCAAGCGGTCTGCTTCTTCTTTTGCCAATTTCTCCTGTTCGGCCTTTATACGGGCTTGTTCTTCGGCTTCACGCTTTTTACGCTCTGCTTCAAGCTTAGCTGCTTCTTCGGCTTTGAAACGGACTTTTGCTTCATCTTCCAGTTGTTTTTGTTGCAATTTCGCTGTGGCAATAGAATCAGCAACAGCCTTTTCTTTTGCTTTCTTCTCTTCCAAAGCTTTCAGTTTTTGGGCTTCTTCTTCTTTTATTCTCAACTTTTCCAAATTGACAAGAGAATCGGCTACGGCTTTTTCGCGGATCTTTTGTTTCTCTAATTGCAATTTTTCCTGTGTGCGTGCATTGGCAATTGAGTCGGCAACGGCTTTTTCACGCATTTTTCCTGCTTTCTTTAATGCTTCGGCCTCGGCTTCTTTTCTTGATTTTTCTTCTGCTGCAAGTTTTATTGCTTCGTATTTAGCATTGGCAATTGAATCAGTAATAAACTGCTGACGGACGAGTTTCTCAGCTTCCGCACGCTTGCGTGCTTGTTCAGCTTTCACCAATTCATTTAGCTTATCTTCTTCTGTTTTCTTAAAGTTTTCTTCCTGTTTGCGCTTTTCCATCATTTTGGCTAAGTGTGCTTGCACAGCAGCCAATGAATCTAATTTTGCCTGTTCTTTTGCCTGTGCAGCAAGCAATACTGCATTTTCGGCATCGTGTTTAGCCTGTTCCTGTTTTGCCAGTTCTTCGGCTTCCAATCTGCGTTTCTCAGCAGCGGCACGCAATTTATCCTCTTCAATTTTTCTTAAACGTTCGCGTTCAGCGGCATCAGCCATTTGCTTCTTCCATTCATCAAGGTCGTAATTAACCGTTACAAAGCCTCCCTCGTTTTCTTTATAAAGCACACCACCTGCGCTTTGTTCCCATTTTTTCTTGCCTTTAGCATCGGCTGTCAGAGGATTTAGGTCTATTTCTATTTGTTTGGTGAATGTTTCATTTTGCTTGTTCTTGGGAACCTCCGTAATAAAATTAAACGTTTTGGTAGTGGAACCGGGAAGTCCTGCACTAATAACGTATTCAGCGCCCAACTCCAGTTTGGCTTTGAACTTGCCGGCTGAATTGGTAGTGCGATATAATAGTTTGCCTTTATCCCTGAAAATCTTCACTTCTGCGCCATCCACGGGCTTTCCGGCACTGGTTACAATGCCGTCAACCATCAATGAGCCGCCTTCCTGAGCAAAACCCGAAAACGCAGAAACCACCCATATGGCTACTAAAAAGAAGTTTAGGCTAAAGCAATTCATTATTGGTCGTAATATATAGCAGGTTTTCGTCTTGTTTTCCGCTTGGAACGGGCAAAAATACAAAAAAGAGGCATTCATCGGAAGGTATCTAAAACTCGGACGGAAAGAATGGTGTTTTTTGTCTTGTTATTAACCTGATTAGTCTAATTTCTAAAACTTATCCACAACCCGATGTGTAATAAGAGGCAATTGAAGTGATTTGGTTTTAAACACACGCAAAGCTTCTTCAACATAAAATAAGTATTAACGATTTAATAAAATAAGAAGATGAGACAAGCACTAACAAACTACATGCCCCAGCAAATGCCTGAGCGCAGACAGCAAACGGATAACCTGATGATTAAAGCTAATTACCAGCTTATCCAGTTAAAAACTGACGACATTCTTTTTATTAAAGCGCTAGCGGATTATGTTATCATAAAAACCACTACCGGAAAGTATATAACACTTAGCACTATGAAAGATATGTGCGATAGTTTGCCAAGTGATAACTTTGTGCGCACACACCGTTCATTTATCGTGAACATGGAAAAAATTCACCTGATTAAAGGTTCAAGCCTTATCATCAGCGACAACAATATTCAGTTTACTGTTCCTATCGGAAGAGTTTACAAAAAAGCATTAAAAGCAACATTGAATTCTTAGTTGGTTTAGGTTTGATGTGTTAGCCCCGCTGTGTTTTAGGTTCACAGCGGGGCTTTTTTATTACTTAAATTTTTGAGTAATAAAAAAGCCCCAGCGTTTTAAACGATGGGTCTTTTACAATTTTTTCGAATTATTTTTTATTCGCTTCCTTAATATACTGCTCCAATGCCATTGTCATGGAAGGTGCAGCAGGAACAGGAGCGCTGATGTCAAGATACAAACCTGCTTCTTTTACTGCCTGTGAAGTAGTTGGGCCAAAAGCGGCAATGCGTGTTTTATTTTGTTTGAACTTCGGGAAGTTCTGAAACAACGATTTTATTCCTGCAGGACTGAAGAAAACCAATACATCATAGTTGACGTTTGCAAGGTCACTCAGGTCGCTGCAAACGGTGCGGTAAATAACTGCACGGGTAAATTTAATGTGGTTTTTTTCCAACAACACAGGTATTTCTTCTTTTTGAATATCGGAAGAAGGCAACAAAAATTTTTCGACCTTGTGTTTCTTGATTATGTCAATAAGGTCGTTGAATGTTTGCTTGCCATAAAAAATTTTACGTTTGCGGTAAAGCACATATTTCTGCAGATAGAAAGCAGTGCTTTCAGAGATGCAAAAATATTTCAGCGTTTCGGGAACAGAAACGCGCAATTCTTTGCACATGCGGAAAAAATGATCAACCGCATTACGGCTAGTCATAATAACTGCTGTGTAATCGGGAAAATGAATTCTGTCTTTACGAAACTCGGCAGCCGAAATTGCTTCAACATGAATGAACGGGCGGAAATCGATTTTTACGTTGTGCTTTTTTGCCAGATCAAAGTAAGGCGACTTATCTGTTTCTGGTTTGGGCTGCGAAACAAGAATTGACTTAACCTTCTCCTTAACCTTTACTTTTACGGCCTTTTGTAGTTGTTTACCCATGCACCTTAACCAACAAAATTTTGCATTTTTAGGCTGTGTACCTTAAAATAATTTTCGCTAACACAGCAGCCGGCAAAATTTCGAGGGTGCAAAAATAGAAAAATAAATAGAACTTATTAAAGCCTTGTTTGGCCAAGCCGATATTTAAACCCCGAATCAATCTGGCGACATAACTCGTTGCAAAAAGAATAATTCCTGTATAAATAAAAACTGCCTGCGGAAAAGCCGTAGCATATATCAGGCAAATAATTATTGGAAGAAGTGCAAGGCCAAGAGCCTTATTAAAAAGAAACACATGAAAGTTGTAGAACGAAAATTCATTTTGCGCATTAAAGACAAAGCCCGTTAGCTCCGAAACAAGAATTCTGAAAGCGAATAACAAAAAAATGGTGAGTGCAATTTTGCCGAACACCAGAAACCCTTCTCCGGAAAATAATTGTATATTAAAATAGTTGCTGACAAGAAAAAGAAAAGACGAAGACGAGAACAGAAAAACAATCGTAAGAAAAACAGAAACCCGTTGCGAAAGCACCTTTTCTTCACGCACTAATTGTGAAGCAAAACGCATGTCTAAAACTGCGCGAAAAAATTCTGTGAACCGTTTTGGGTACGATGCTCTGAGATATGCAATAATTAAAACACAAGCCAACAATAAAACAGTTATCCAGCCGGGAAAAAAATCGGTTTTTTCTAGCGGAGTTTGATGAGCTGGTTTCAGTTGATGCCCTGTGAATAATGAAACCGCAGGAACTTCTGCAATGATGGTATCCTGTTTGGGAAGAGTATCAACTACTACTAGTGTTTCTTCTGCTTGTGCTGGCTTTGGTTTAGGCACATCAGTTTTTACAACCCCCATAGTTGTCGGGACTTTTTTCAAACTATCCAATAATAAATCTTTCTGCACTGTTTGCTTTGCGGTGCTATCTTGCGGAATGATTTGTTGCTGTTGAAACACTTTTTTGATGAAAATTGGTCGAACAAAATTAGTTGAAATACTTTCGTGCCTTGCAACAATTTCTCTTTTGTTATCTTGCTCCCAAAGAACTGAAATGACCGACACAAACCATAAACACACCAACGCACTTATAAACGAAAGCAGTCCTTACCTGCTGCAACATGCACATAACCCTGTGAACTGGTTTCCCTGGGGCGATGAGGCATTGAAGAAAGCCAAAGATGAAAATAAACCTTTGCTCATCAGCATCGGTTATTCGGCTTGCCACTGGTGTCATGTTATGGAGCATGAGAGCTTTGAAAATGAAGAAGTGGCTGCATTGATGAACGCACATTTCGTTTGCATAAAAGTTGACCGTGAGGAGCGTCCCAATATAGATGCTGTTTACATGACTGCGGTGCAACTGATGAACGGACAAGGCGGTTGGCCGCTCAACTGTTTTGCTCTGCCTGACGGAAGACCGGTTTATGGAGGCACTTATTTTCCGAAGCAAAACTGGATGCAGATTTTGCAGAATATAGATAACCTTTACCGCACACAACCCGAAAAAGTAATTGAGTATGCCGAGAAACTGAGCGCAGGTATTCGGCAGAGTGATTGGATGGAAATGAATACTTCTCCTTCCGCTTTTCATGTTTCGGATTTGGAAAAAATGATGGAAAACTGGCAGAAGCGTTTTGATAATGTTGATGGCGGTCCTGACAAAGCACCAAAATTTCCGATACCGAATAATTATCAGTTTTTATTGCACTATGCTCATTTGAAGAAAGACGAGGAACTACTGAAGCATGTAAATCTTACGCTAGAGAAAATGGCTTTCGGTGGAATTTACGACCAGATAGGCGGAGGCTTTGCACGCTACAGCACCGACCGCTACTGGAAAGTTCCGCACTTTGAAAAGATGTTATACGACAATGCGCAATTAGTTTCGCTTTATTCCGAAGCATACCAACTCACAAAAAATACACTTTACAAAGAGGTGGTTTTTCAAACGCTGGAGTTTATTGAACGTGAAATGGCTTCGTCTGAAAATGCTTTTTATTCAGCGCTGGATGCCGATAGCGAAGGCGAGGAAGGAAAATTTTATGTGTGGACAAAAGAAGAATTGCAACAACATTTGAAAAAGGATTATGATTGGATTGCTGATTATTACAACATCAACGAAACCGGTTTATGGGAACACGGGAATTATATTTTGTTGCGAACTATACCTGATGAAGCATTTGCAAATTCGCATGGCTTTTCACTAACTGAGTTGAAAGAAAAAGCGCAGTCAGTAAAAAATATTTTACTTGCAGAGCGAGCTAAACGCATTCGTCCGGGATTGGATGATAAGCAACTGACATCGTGGAATGCGTTGATGTTAAAGGGTTATGTAGATGCTTACCGTGTTTTTGGTGAAGAGAAATTTCTGAACACTGCTGTTGCCAACGCTAATTTTATTTTGAAAAAACAAAAGAAAACTGATGGCGGTTTGTGGCATAATTACAAAAATGGGAAATCAACTATCAATGGCTTTCTGGAAGATTATTGTTTTACGATTGAGGCATTCATTGCTTTATATGAAGTAACACTTGACAGTAAATGGTTAACAGAAGCAAAGCAATTAACGGATTATTGTTTCACTCACTTTCAGGATAAAAACAGCAAGTTATTTTTCTTCACCTCGGATGAAGATGATGTGTTGATCACGCGGAAGTGCGAAATCAACGACAATGTTATTCCTGCTTCTAATTCATCGCTTGCGCGCAGCTTATTTGTATTAGGTAAATTGTTTGATGACGAGCATTACCTGCAAACTTCTGAGCAGATGCTGAAGAATATTATTCCTTCCATTGCGCCTTACGGACCGGCTTATTCCAACTGGGCGATGCTGGAACTGAATCATGTTTTTCCGTTTTATGAAGTGGTGGTGTGTGGTGAAAATGCAATGAACAAACTGGAGCAGATGGAACAACATTTTATTCCGAATAAATTAATCTGCGGTTTAATAAAACACGATGCTAATAGCACGCTTCCGCTAACCGAAGGCAAATATGTTGCAGGCAAAACAATGATTTACGTTTGTGTAAATAAAACTTGCAGGCTGCCGCACGAAGAAGTTTTTGAGGCTGTAAAAGAGATGAGCCACTGATTACACTAATTTGCACAGAAGAAAAAAATCTGTGTTAATCTGTGTAATCTGTGGCTATATCCTTATTTTTGATTTACGATTATGAAAAAAGATATTGAACATCCCGAGGTGGAAGACATTGCGGTAGCAGTGGTGAAACAAACAAATGAGTTGGGCGAAGAAGACTGGTATGCCTATTTTCTGAACCTGAAAAATGTAATGGTACATCATGTGCTCGTTACTTCGCGCGGCTATGGAATGCTGGATAATGAAGAAATAAAAACCTCAACCCTGCGCCACTTTCTGGAAGATGTTCCGCCCATGAGCGCCATGAAGATTGAACTGCTTATGGATAATGTTTTTGGTTTGAGTAACGAGTACTGGGTGAGTTTTTACATCGGCAAAACCATTTACGATAAGAAATATATATTTCTTCCTGAAAGCATTATTGAAGACAATTTCACCCACATTCCCGTTCTAGAAACCGCGGGCGTAATGATTAAGTAAGCAAGTGTTAGAAAACATTAACATACACGATGTATTGTTTCTGGACATTGAAACTGTTCCGGGTGTTAATGGCTATAACAAGCTTTCACCGCAAATGAAAGAGTTGTGGAATCATAAAGCAGGCTTTCTGAAAAAATCAGAAGAGGATACGCCAGAGTTGCTATACAACCGTGCAGGTATTTATGCCGAGTTCGGAAAAATAATTTGCATAGGAGTTGGCTTTTTTAATCCCAACGCGAAGAAGAAAAGGGAATTTCGTCTTACCGCTTTTTATGGCGATGATGAGAAACAATTGCTCCAGGATTTTGCCGCGCTACTGAACAAACATTTTAACGGCACCGAGCACTTGTTGTGTGCTCACAACGGAAAAGAATTTGACTTTCCTTTTTTGGCGCGCAGAATGCTGGTAAACAAAATTAAAATTCCGTTTGTGTTAGATGTGGGCGGCAAAAAGCCCTGGGAAAATACCTTACTTGATACCATGCAGCTTTGGCGCTTTGGCGATTACAAACACTATACTTCGTTAACGCTGCTTGCTGCGCTGTTCAATATTCCCACGCCTAAAGATGATATGCAGGGCAGTGATGTGCACCGCGTTTACTGGCAGGAAAAAGATTTGCCGCGCATAGCCACCTATTGTTGCAAAGACACGCTTACCGTTGCACAGCTTTATCTCTCTTACCGCGGTGATGAATTATTGAAGGATAAAGAAATTGTTTTAGTATTGTAGTCTATGAACATTGAAAAACTACGCAAGCTGTGCCTGTCTTTTTCTCATGCAACCGAAGAGGTAAAGTGGGGAAATGATTTGTGTTTCTGCGTAGGTAAAAAGATGTTTTGCGTTACCGGCTTGTCGGGAAATTTTAAAGTTTGCTTAAAGGTGAATGACGAAGAGTTTGCCGAACTTTCAACCTCACAGGGCATTATTCCCGCTCCTTATCTTGCACGCTACAAATGGATTTTAGTTGAAAACGACAGCCGCTTTTCGGAGCGCGAGTGGGAACATTATATAAGACAGAGTTATGAATTGGTGCGCGCAGGCTTGTCTAAAAAAGTAGCTGAAACTTTAGTATAAACAATCATGAAAACCTACAAAAATTACCAGAGCTGTGGAATGCCGCTTAACAAAGACGAAAAAGGCGGAGGAACAAATGCTGACGGAACTAAAAGCGGGATGTATTGCAGCCATTGCTACGAAAACGGAAAATTTACCATACCCGATATGACCATACCCAAAATGCAGGAACGCGTAAAAGAAAAGCTAAAAGAAATGGGATTCCCCGGGTTTCTGGCAGGCTTTTTTACCAGGGGAATCCCAAAACTTGAACGTTGGAAAAAGGGTTAATCTTTATTTCCGGTGCCCAACACTAAGCCAATAACACCGCAGGCAAGTCCCCACAAAATGGTGTTTACCACTATGTCGATAACCAACAATTTGGTGGTGTACATGTCAACAAAAAATGCCACAAACGACAAATCGTAGCCCAACACCAACAAAAAGCTAAGCATAGCGCCCGTCATCAAAGCATCCATAAATGATTTCTTGCCCATTTTGTCAAGAACAAAAGCAAGCATAAGGCTCCAACAAAGCTGCCATCCGGCCAGCATAGGCAGATCGGGCGGGTTTTTCATTAAACCATCATAGGCGTGCGACATCTCGCCTGCCATCATATCCATTAATAACATTCCGAAAATAAGCCAGCCTCCTAAAAAGACTACTACGGTTGAGGCTAATGCGCCAAGTAAAACTTTTGTATTCATTGTTTTGGGGTTTTAGAGTCCCTCGCCTAAGGCGGGGGAGCGGTTTATAAAACAAAGCTATAAACTTTTGTTTTAAGTCCAATAGGGCTGATAACCATTTTATTAACCATTAAAGGTTGAAACATAGGCAACAGTCAATAGTTAGTGGTCAATAGTTTTTCATTACCCATCACTGTATAATTAGTATAGGAATGAAGTAAAATGTTTTGAGTATTTATAATATCATATCAGGAATATAGTAAATCATTTTACGAATACTATATATTATAATAAGAATAAGTATAAATATAATTAGGAATATTTTAAATTATAATACGAATATATATAATCAAATAATGAATTATTAATTATAGAATAAGAATAAAATAAATCTGACTATGCTGTTAATAAATCTGAATGAATTATATTTGTTCCTACTTTAAAATATACATTTATGGGTAAAAAACAAAGTAAAAGGGTCTTTCGCAAGCCTGCTGAACTGCTGATACAGCAGGCCCGAATAGTACATTCGCTTCTTTATGGCACCAACGGCATCGATGGCGACCTTGCCCTTTTCACCCTTGATTTCCCTACCATGGATGCCATCTGGCTTGCCGGTTTTCTGGCAAAGATAAACGATGCCGATGATGCCCCCTCAGATGAGGAAGTAAAAACCGACCAGCGTTTGGCTACTCAGGCTGTAAACAAGCAAATGCACACGGCCCGCCTGCAAATGTTGCGGCTTTTCCGTTATGCGCAGCTGGCTTTTCCCGAAAATAAAAAAGCGCGCGAACTGATGGGCTATGCGCTTTACCTCGCTAACCGCTATAGCCAAACAGGCATGCAGCAGAGCATGGAAGTTACCTACGAAAAAGCCAATGCCGAACCCTACAGAACTGCCCTGATAGCTGCCGGATTTTCAGCGCTGCAAATCACGGATATAAAAACCACAGCCCAAACGCTAAACGATTTAAACCTGGAACAGGAAACAAAAAAAATAAGCCGCCTGGAAATGACAGCTGGCCGCACTAAAAAACTCAACGACATCTGGGCCATTATTAAAAACCTTGATATAGCTTCAAAAATAACGTTTGAAGAAAACAAGGCAAAACAACGGCAATACCGTAAAAACTCTGAAAAATCAAAAGCGGAAAAAACAAAGAACCAGGTTACTCCACCATAAGCTTCTCCCAAAACACCACTTCCTCTTTTTCTTTTACCCTGAGCAGGTAAACACCTTTTGAAAGGTTTAAAGGAATGGTTGATGTTTGCCCTTCGACTATGCTCAGGGTGACAAGCCGCCCAAGCGCATCATAAACCTCAACCGACAACTGATTACCGCTTACCGATAACTGCTCAATAGTAACTTGGTTGCTCGCAGGGTTGGGGAAGATCTTAAGTTTTGGTTTTTCTGTTTCGGATAGTCCAGATGTTGTGTCTAATGATATTACTGAAACATCATCAATATAATAATAGATCATTGGCAATGGGAGAGTAAAGGAATCTATTTGTGCTGTGAAAGTATCAAGAAGATAGGTAAATGGCTGATAAAAATTTCCAATTGTAAGATATTCAAATGCCGAGTCCGGGGTAAAAGTTTCTGTTATTTCAGTCCAATCCTCATAATTATTAATCATTCCTGAAGCATTTATTTGCGGAGTATAAGGAAATGGAAAATGATTTGATTGTTGAATTTGTGTTGTTGAAAAATATGCTCCAATTCCATTTGAAAATTTTGAAGAAAAATCTGACAATGAAACAAAGAATTTAATTAAGTATTGATTCCCTGTTATCATTGGGTTAATCAATCGAACTTGTAGATACTCTCTGTATAAATGAGTCGTGTCATAGTCTTCATGAACAATAATGCCAGCATAAGCACTCCCTGTTCTTGCTGCTTGAATACCCAACTGATTATATGGAATTCCAACAGAGGGGGGTTCAATCAACGGAAAAGAAGAAACACAACATTCATTAAAATAATCACAAGTACCTTCTGTTGGTTGCTCCCAAAAAGTTGTTCTATAAATTTCACTTGGTCCAACTGGACAATTTGTATATTCCTCAAAACTCGGATTCGGCACCAGATTAACTTGCGCACTTAAAGAAAGAGCTACTAAGAAAAAATTTAAAACTATAATAGACCGAGCCGTAGTTGTTATTTTCATAAGAAACAAATATCTCTAAATTGGCAATTCAGAAATATCATTTTTAAGGATTATTATACACCTCTAACCATGAATTACATTCTGAATATGCTTTTCTATTTCTTTTTACCTTAGCCCCTCTTTAAAAATAATCATGGCGCAGAAAGAAACCCTCTTAGAAATAAAAAACCTTGTCACCGAGTTTAAGACCGATGACGAACTGGTGAAAGCCGTTAACGACATCAGCTTTACCCTTGCCCGTGGCGAAACCATTGGTATTGTGGGCGAGAGCGGCTCGGGCAAATCAGTTACCTCGCTTTCGGTGATGCGGTTAATTCCCAATCCTCCCGGAAAAATTTCGGGCGGTGAAATTATTTTTCACTCGAAAGAAAAGGGAGCAATCGATTTATTAAAGCTCTCGGAAAAAGAGATGCGCGAGATACGCGGCAATGAGATTGCTATGATCTTCCAGGAGCCCATGACCTCGCTGAACCCCGTGTTTACCTGCGGCAGCCAGGTGATGGAAGCCATTATGCTGCACCAGAAAGTAAACAAGACTGAAGCAAAAGAAAAAACCATTGCACTGTTTAAAGAAGTGCAGTTGCCCCGCCCTGAATCTATTTTTGATGCCTACCCTCACCAGATATCTGGCGGACAAAAGCAGCGGGTGATGATTGCCATGGCCATGAGCTGCAACCCCAGCATATTGATTGCCGATGAGCCAACCACCGCGCTGGATGTTACGGTTCAAAAAACCATTCTCGACCTGATGCTGAAGCTGCAGACCGAACACGATATGGGCATTATGTTTATCACCCACGACCTTGGTGTTATAGCCGAGCTTGCCGATAAAGTGGTGGTGATGTACAAAGGAAAAATTGTGGAGCAGGGCCCTGTGATGGAAATTTTTGCCAACCCGCAACACCCTTATACCAAAGGCTTGTTAGCCTGCCGCCCTCCGTTGGACAGACGTTTGAAATGGCTGCCCACCGTTGCCGATTTTATGGGAACTGATGAAAACGGGAACATTGTTGAAAAAGCACATACCATCAGCGAAGTATTGAATAAAGCAGTGGTAACAGGCGAAGAGCGCACAGAAGCACATAAAATACTTTACGCGAAAGAACCCATTCTCAGCATCAAAAATCTGAAAACATACTTCCCTATTAAATCGGGTTTTTTCGGGAAAACAAAAGATCATGTGAAAGCAGTAGATGATGTAAGCTTTGATGTATACCCGGGCGAAACGCTTGGTCTTGTTGGAGAAAGCGGCTGCGGTAAAACAACATTAGGCCGCACCATTCTGCGTTTGATTGAACCTACAGCAGGCGATATTATTTTCAAAGGAAAAAACTTAGTGCAGCTGAACAATGAAGATATGCGAGCTGAGCGTAAAGACTTGCAGATTATTTTTCAGGATCCGTATTCATCACTCAACCCACGCATTACTATTGGTGAGGCTATTATGGAACCTATGCAGGTTCATAAAATTTTAGCAAACGATAAAGAGCGCAAAGGCAAAGTGCTTGAATTGCTGAAGCGTGTGAACATGGAAGAAAAACATTTTTACCGCTATCCACATGAGTTTTCGGGTGGGCAACGTCAGCGTATTTGCATTGCACGTGCACTGGCATTAAGCCCGCAGTTCATCATCTGCGATGAGTCGGTTTCTGCACTGGATGTATCTATTCAGGCACAGGTTCTGAACCTGCTCAATGAGTTGAAACGCGATTTTCATTTCACTTATATTTTCATCTCACACGATTTATCGGTAGTAAAATTCATGAGCGACCGCATGGTGGTAATGAACAAAGGAAAAGTAGAAGAGATGGGCGATGCGGATGCAATCTGTGATAACCCGCAAACGGAGTACACGCAGAAACTAATCAGTGCAATTCCGAAAGGAAGACTGGAAGATATTCAGGCAAGCATTGAGGCGAAGAAAGCGTTGAAGGTGTAGCTTTCGTCACCCTGAACTTGTTTCAGGGTCTTTCTTAATTGAGATGCTGAAACAAGTTCAGCATGACGTTACTTTACCTCTCCCCCATTTGTAATACTCTCCGAAGGCTGAACAAAACAAAGTTTTCCGTTCACATCTTCTGCCATCAATATCATCCCTTGTGATTCAATCCCCCGCAGTTTACGCGGAGCAAGATTGACAAGAATAGAAACCTTTTGTCCAATGATATCTTCAGGTTTGTAAAACTCTGCAATGCCCGAAACAACGGTGCGTTTATCAATGCCTGTATCTACAAGCAGCTTCAATAATTTATCTGCTTTAGGAACTTTTTCTGCTTCTAAAATTGTTCCTATTCTGATATCAGATTTTGCAAAATCTTCAAAAGTGATTTCAGGCTTAGATGGTTTTATGGCAGCCGGTTCAGCATCGGCCACAGTCAAAATGGGTTTCATCGCATGTAATTTCTCCAATTGCTTTTGAATGGTTTCGTCATCAATGTTGGCGAACAGGTGCAGCGGCTGACCGATCTCTTGTCCCGATTTCAACAATGCAGTTTCTTCAAAAAACCATGAAACAGGTTTTGTAATCCCTAATAACGTACGCAACTTTTTAGTAGTAAAAGGAAGAAAAGGTTCGAGCAAAATACTAAGATGTGCTGCAACTAATAATGATGTATAAATAACCTCTGCCGTTTTTTCTTTATCCGTGTTGATGAGTTTCCACGGCTCATTGTCGGCTAAATATTTATTGCCCGAGCGCGCCACATTCATTGCTTCTGCCAACGCCTCACGGAACCTGTATTTTTCAATATTCTGTTCCACTTTATCGTAGGCATCTTTTATGCCGAGCAGAAATTTTGTGTCGGGTTTTACATCGGGAATTTTACCTTCAAAATATTTGTGAGTAAGAACTACCGAGCGGTTTACAAAGTTGCCAAGTATGGCAACCAACTCATTGTTGTTTCTCGCCTGAAAATCTTTCCAGGTGAACTCGCTGTCCTTGCTCTCAGGCGCGATGGAGCATAATACATAACGCAATTCGTCCTGCCTGTTTGGAAAATCCTGAAGATACTCATGCAGCCAAATCGCATGATTGCGTGAGGTGGAAATTTTATCGCCTTCAAGATTTAAGAACTCATTGGCGGGAACATTATTCTCCAGAATAAATTCTCCGTGCGAGCGCAGCATCACAGGGAATATCAACGCATGAAAAACAATATTGTCTTTTCCTACAAAGTGCAGCAACTTGGTATCTTCTGATTTCCACCATTGCTCCCAATCAGTCTTATTGTCTTCTGCCCATTGCTTGGTAGCAGAGATGTAGCCGATAGGCGCATCCAACCAAACATACAATACTTTTCCATCTGCATTTGGCAACGGAACTTTCACGCCCCAATCTAAATCTCTGGTCATCGCACGGCTTTGTAAACCTGCATCCAGCCATGAATTGCATTGACCGATTACCTGATTTTTCCACTCGGCAGGATTATGTTGTTCCACTCCATCCAACGTTCCTTTATTTATCCATTCTTTCAGCCATGCTTCGTGTTCACCAAGTGGCAAATACCAATGTGAAGTTGTTTTCATCACCGGTGTTTTTCCGCTCAATACTGATTTTGGATTTATTAAATCTGTAGGACTAAGCGTACTTCCGCATTTCTCGCATTGGTCGCCATAGGCACTTTCATTTCCGCATTTTGGGCAGGTTCCGGTGATATAACGGTCCGCAAGAAAAAGCTTGTTCTCCTCGTCATAATATTGTTCCGAAGTTTCTTCCGTGAACTTTCCTTTGTTGTATAAAACGGTAAAAAAATCAGCTGCTGTTTTATGATGCAAAGGAGTTGAGGTACGGTGATAAATACTGAACTCAATTCCAAAATCCGCAAAGGCATTCTTCATCAGCTCATGGTATTTATCTACCAATTGCTGAGGAGTGATGTTTTCTTTTTTTGCTTTTAGTGTAATAGCTGCACCGTGTTCATCCGAACCGCAGATAAAAATAACATCGTTTTCGCGCAGGCGCAAGAAGCGCACATAAATATCGGCAGGTAAATATGCGCCTGCAATATGCCCTATATGTAAAGGTCCGTTGGCATAAGGCAAAGCGGCAGTAACGGTGTAGCGTTTGAAGTTTTTCATTTTCTTTGTTGCGGCAGGCAAAGATATAAAATGACACCACCTTATTTAAAACCCGGAGACAAAATCGGGATTGTTTCAACCGCACGAAAAATAACCCGAGAGGAATTACAGCCTGCTGTTGAGTGTTTTGAAAAAGAAGGTTTTGAAATCGTTTTCGGAAAAAATCTTTTCAAAGAACTGAACCAATTCTCAGGAACAGATGAGGAACGTGCGGAAGATTTTCAGTTGATGATGGACAATCCTGAAATCAAAGCTATTCTTTGTGCTCGTGGCGGTTACGGAACAGTGCGGATAATTGATAAACTTGATTTCAGCACGTTCAAGAAAACCCAGAAATGGATTTGTGGCTTTAGTGATGTTACCGTTTTACATTCGCACATCTGGCAGAATTTTGAAATAGAAACCATTCATTCTATTATGCCGGTGCAGCTGAAGAAATTAGGAGGCGAGAGTGATGCTGCTAAAACGCTGGTTAAATCTTTAAAAGGCGATACGTTGGATTATCAATTCCCGGCACATACTTTAAACAGAGAAGGAAATGCAGAAGCAATTATAGTTGGTGGCAACCTTTCCATCCTTTATTCGCTGTTGGGTTCGGTTTCGGATATTGATACCGCAGGAAAAATTCTTTTCCTGGAAGATATTGACGAATACCTCTACCATATCGACCGCATGATGATGGCCATGAAACGGGCAGGCAAATTGGATAAACTGAAAGGTTTAGCTGTAGGAGGAATGAGTGATATGAAAGATAACACCATTCCTTTCGGGAAAAATGCGGAAGAAATTATAGTAGATGCCGTAAAAGAATATGATTTCCCGGTTTGCTTCCATTTTCCGGCAGGGCATATTGATGATAATTGCGCTATTTATATAGGAAAAAACGCAAAACTGGAAGTAGGTAAAGCTAAATCTACATTGGTTTATTAGGTGTTTGTCCGCATGAAATCCTTGTAAATTATTACCTTCGCGCACCTTTTAGGTGTAAAACCCTTAAAGACATTAATTTTTCATTTGGTGCGAATGAATCTTTTTCTACCTTTGCTGCCCCTCAAAAAAAATTGAGAACAAGTTATTAACATTAAAAAAAGTAAAATGTACGCAATAGTTGATATAGCCGGACAACAGTTTAAAGTGGAAAAAGACATGAAAGTGTATGTACACCGCTTGGAAGGCAAAGAAGGCGCAAACGTTGAGTTTGATAACGTATTATTGGTTGAGAATGACGGTAAAGTAACCGTAGGAACACCAAAAGTAGAAGGCGTTAAAATTTCTGCTAAGATCCTGAGCCACCTGAAAGATGATAAAGTAATCATTTTCAAGAAAAAACGCAGAAAAGGATACCAAAAATCAAATGGTCACCGTCAATACCTTACTCAAATTCAGATTGAGAGCATTGGTGGCGAAAAAGCAGCTAAAAAAGCAGCTCCTAAGAAAGAGAAAGTAGAAAAAACTGAAGAATAATTTTTAAAAAACTAAAATAACATGGCACACAAGAAAGGAGCCGGTAGTACCAAAAACGGCAGGGAATCACATAGCAAACGTCTTGGCGTAAAAATATTTGGCGGCCAGGCGGTTAACGCAGGTAACATTATTGTTCGTCAGCGTGGGACTAAACACCACCCGGGATTGAATGTAGGTATTGGTAAAGACCATACTTTATTCGCTTTGGTTGATGGCGTAGTAGTTTTCAAGAAAAAAGCGGATGACGTTTCTTACGTATCGGTTGCTCCTGTAGCAGCAGTAGCGTAAACGATTTGTTGGGTTTAAATTAAAAAAGTCCTGTCTCTGTTGAGGCAGGACTTTTTTATTGTGACAACGGGAATATAAATACCTACCCTTTTGCAACCCCTGCCTGAAATTCTTTCAGATAAAAAGGCTCAGAATAAGCAAGGTTGGCAAATTGCTTTTCTTTATAAGCAGCATGTGCCAACGTAATCATGTTTTGGGCAGAAGGCAAAAACTCATCAAAGAAATAGGTATTGGCTTTAGGTGATAATACCGGTTTGCATTTAGCGGCTCCATTACCGAAAAACAGCAGTTTATTCTTCTTCAGCCAATCGCTGTATGAAGTGGCATCAATTATATCGGCAGAGGGCGGTCGCACTTCGTTCAGGTCTTTGTCAAAGAAGGCAGTATATACTTCCATTCTGCGGGCATCTATCATAGGACAAAGCAATACATCGGGTTGGAGGAATAAATTTTCCACATCGCGTAAATGAAGAGCGCCTGCTGCCATGGCTTTTAAAGTGCTGATGGCAATCAAGGGAATATTCAGCGCATAACAAAAGCCCTTGGCTGCCGACATGCCTATTCGTAAGCCTGTATAAGAACCCGGACCATAACTAACAGCAACAGCATCTAACTGACTGTATTCTGTGTTAGTTTTTTTCATTAAGGCATCAATCAGCACTGTTAGCTTTTCGGCATGGGCAAAGCCGGCATTATCTTCTTCCAGACCTGCGAATTTTGCATTGTTGTAGCTTAAAGCAACGGAGCAAACTTCGGTAGCGGTTTCTATGTATAATATTCGCGGCATGGTGTGGTTTAAAAAAGCAGAGCGTTCCGATAACCGAAACGCTCTGCGCAAAATTAGACTTTTTAGAACGTCACCCTGAACTTGTTTCAGGGTCTTGTTATGAGATGCTGAAACAAGTTCAGCATGACGAATATTACTTCACGCTTAGTTTTTTGGTGATTTTGTTATTGTTTTTCAAATCATTGATAGTTACAAAATAAATACCTGCACTCAGGCTGCTTACATCAACAGCAAGTTTATCGCTGAAGGAAGAAGAGCTTGCAATAATGTTTCCTGAAATGCTGATAATATCAACCTGGTACTCGCCTGCTTTTGACATGTAAATGTTTACAAGATCATCAGTAGGGTTAGGAAATACAAGAGCCTTCAATTCGTCTTTTACAACAGTTGGCTTATCAACATTGGTGTAGTTCTGTGTGTAAATAGGCAGGTTGATATGTGTTGGGTATTCCGGTGCAAAAGCCACACGCTGAACAGCTACACGAGGAAACATATCCACTCCCTGAAAACGATAGCTGCGACCGTCCCCTGGCTTTCTGCGGAAGAAATCACCCGGTTCAATAGGAATATTAGGATTAACCTGAAAACGTGTATAAATACTACTTGAAATCAGAATTTTCATTTTGTGACCGTGTCCGAATGTGTAAGCAATAGGAGGCATCGGGAAAACGTATTCGTAAATTTTTCCTGCTTCAATGTTAGTGAAAGGAGTCTGGTCATTAGGATAAGGGAAGTTCAAATCCATTTCAGGATGATCAACCAGATTGCGCACATAATCTCTTGCGCGTGCGTTTACACAACCTTCAATTACAAAATACTCGTGTCCGTCAGGATAAACGTCAATTACACGAACCATGAAATCGGTGTCGGTTGGGTCGCCTTCTGCAGCACCACCGGGATTGGTTTTAGCATACAATCTTACGTGCGGGAAACCAATCACGCACATTGAATCCACTACCGGTTCAGAGCTGTATTGCAATACGCCCTGACGGTCTATAGTATAAGAGGCATAACGCTCGTCTTTGATATTGAACTGACCTTGTGAAGTACGTTCTCCATCAGGTGTGCGAACAATCATGTTAGAACCTCCGATACCATAAATAGGATCATCGGGGTCGTGTACAAAAATGTTCACGCCTTCATCTTCTACCGGTGCTGTTTCGTTCAATGTTCCGTCAGCATGCAGGAACCAGTCGTGTCTTTCAATTGCTGATTCGGGAAGAGGAAAAGTGTCTGATTTAAACCAGTAGCATCCTTTGCCTTCATTTTCAGGCATGCCATCATCATTTGGGCCTATTACATAAAAACGCACGTTGGCAACATCTGTTTCATCCGAAAAATCGCGGTAAGGGATAGTTACGATAGCTCCCGAGTCTAAGCCCGGAATAACAGGGTCTCCAAATGCAGGGAAATCGAACACGGTATCCTGAACATTTCCCCCAATATTTATCTCGGCTTTAATATTAGTGAGACCAGAGGTTCCATTCAATAAGCCGAGCAGCTCATTAAAGCTCATCACATAATCCTCAGAAGGAACACGCACTTTAATTAAACCGTTGGCAACAACATTTTGCCAGGTTGTATTTTCAGGAATAACACATTTAGGTTCGCCCAGGTAATTATCGTTCTGGTAGTTGAGGTTGTAACGGAACCATGCGATAACTTCTGATGTTAAGATTTTGCTGATAGGAGTGTTGGTAGCAGAAACTTCATCAAAGTCAAAACCAAGCAGGTCACTGATGTTATCAGGATAGGTTCTGTCACCTGTTGTTTTTGAACCTATGGTTTGGTGAGCCCAAGGACCGATTACCAGTTTTTGTTTTTTGTTGTTACCATGTGCAGGGTCAATGAACTTGCGCATGAATGCCCATGTTTCAATTTGTCCGTCAATGAAAATATCCCACCATCCGGTTAAGTGGTAAGCAGGCACGTCCATGTTACTGTATCGGCTGAAGATGTCCTGACCAAGTACATCACCGGGTTGTTCCATTTTGCAATTACCTGCCGAATCAATCATTCCGCGGCTGGCATCCATATCTTTTCTGCCTACCGAGTTTGGATAGTATCCGCATGGGCCAATGTTTCCGTTCTGATCTTCGTAACGCATAGAAACAAAGTGGTCAATGGCAAGTGCTGCTGCATCAAATTTATTTTCCTGATAGCTCTGCAAGATGTTGTTTACATACATTGATTTCGGAAGATCGTAATCTTTAGAAGTATGAATGTTATTCTGCATCTCGTTGTCAATATCCATGAGGTCATCATCGGTGCCGGTAAAGATTTGTCCTTTCAACCAACCTGTAACCAAACGGTCGCGCAACACCCCGTTCTGAAAACCGGTGCTTTTGAAGAATTCGTTAGGGGCAACAATAGGAAGAAGTGCTTTTAATCCGGGAGCAGAAGGGTCAATTTTATGAGCTGCTGCTGCCTGGTATTGATTGTAGCCAAGTGCGGAGCCACCAAACATGGCAATCCAACCGTTTACTACAAAGTCGTTGGTATCTGCAATGCCATCCAAATCGTAATCGTAATCGCGTTTGAAATCGTTTACAATGTATTTGATGGTGTTGTATCCATCTTCGTGACGGTTACCGTTTTTAGGGTCGCTTGGATCTGTTTCGTCCAAGACGTGCTGCCAGTTTGCGTGGTAGGTATTTTTTTCCCAACCATCGCTTTGCAGCGGAAAGTAAACACCTTCAGAGGCATAACGTCCGCGCATATCCTGAACAGAAAAGGCATAGCCCAAAATAGAAACCAATGAACCAACGGGATCATTACCATCTCCTTTGTCGTAAGGGGTGCGCTGCAGAATCATGGGCAGTTTGTAGGGATTAGCATTTGCTGTACCAATGGTATCGCCACCGCTGATGGTGTAGGTTGAATCATACAGAATAAGTTGTGTGCCTTTGCGGATGAATTCAATCGGGAGCACTTCCATACCAAAAATGGGTTGGTCGCTGATGACTACCATAAGACAATCCTGGGTGATGGGTAAATAGATATCTGTCATTAATTTAACGCCATCGGGCATTTCCATCGGGAGGGTGATGGTGCTGGAGAGTTCGCTGAAATCGTCAAGCTTACCGTTGTTTTCCCAAGGTTGCTGGGCTGAAACAGTGGGCAAAATGCTGCAAAGAGTAAGCAGTGTGAGTAAGATTTTTTTCATTGCGTATTATGAATTAGTTACTGCAATATTATGATTTAATTAATTGAAAACAAATTTTTGGTTTTTAGCGGGACTGGTCAGACCGAAACGGGCAGGATGGAAAGGTTTATGTGTGGGGAGAACTTAGGGACAGTTTTTGGCATTTTAGGAACTGTTTAAAACAGTTTAGGAATGGGTTTGGAGAATTTAGGAATAGGCTTGGACTGTTTAGGAATAGTTGGGAAGGGTTTAGGAAACTGCACTGACTTTTGAGGATATGTTGCGGACTTTTGAGGAAGGATTGCAAACGATTTAGGAATTGATACTATGGTTTACGGAATTGTCACTATGGGTTGAGGGGTTATCATTATGGGTAGAGGAATTGTCACTATGGGTTTAGGGATTGGTGTTAGGGGTTTAGGGATTGATGGGGAAGGGTTAGGGGAAGGTGAGTTTTGCCACAGATTACACAGATTAACACAGAACGTGGAGTTGTTACACAGAGGAAGAAGGAGGGAGCAGGGAGGAGCTCAGGAGAAGGTTGGATGGAACGCGGCTGAATTATCTTTACTTTTCTTTGCTTGCCCAAAGAAAAGTAACAAAAGAAAAGGCACCACGCTGACCAACCATAAGCTTTTGCTTGTCGCACATGCCTGCGCTTAGCAGCCGCAAAACTTGTGGTTCGCACTCAGCGTGGACAGCCGCCCACAGGCGATGCACGCGTAGATGGGTTGACGGCTAAAAATAATTAAAGGCGGGACGCCTGTTAAACAGAGCGTAGCGGGACTCTAAGCTCAACAGGGGTATTAACCGACTGACATCTTAGCAATATCTTTCCAAAAATAGTGAGGCATTGGCTCACTCAATTCCCATTTGATACTCATTGGCTTTGAACCATAATATTCTTTTAAATTACCATCACCAATAAAAATATATCCCATAGTGTTGCCATATTCATCTTTTGTTCTTTCACGGACAAAGAGTAAAATGCGTTTCCCTAAACTTTTATGGTTTATATAAGTAAGACCTTTCCCCTTATCATTTCTAGTTTGATTTTGTGACTGCCAATGAAACAACGTTTCACTAATAGCAAAATCGTTATACATGGTTGTTGGAGAAAAATCCTCTTCAGATTTGATTAAATCAACAAAAAGAATTTCGGTATTTATTTTTTTATTCTCTGCAACACCTCCTCCTATTCTATTTGAAGATGCTGTTTCAAAAGTTGACATTTTAAAGGCTACTAATATCTGATCCCTTGTATATCGAGCATGAAGCCTTAATGGTTGCTTATAGGGCAATTGAATATTTACTTCTTTAAAATCTATACGGTCTATCAAAATTTCTAAAACTTCAATTATTTCATCTACTAATACTTTATTAACTCCAATCTTTTTTATGCTTTCTTCCAGAGAATTAAATCCTCCAGCATTTTGCCAAACGTCATAATGAAGCATTAAACACATCGACTGTTCTTCTTCAGTAAACTGGTTGAAAATAATATTGAAATTATTCTTTGCTATAGATAAAATAAACAGGAAATATGAATTTGAATTACACGAAAACCACTTCTTCCTGATGGCTCTATAAATTTCTTTCTCATTTGTTTCAGGATAATTTTCCATTTGCTCAGCCATCACACATATTCTTTTCCAATTACCTTTTTTGTAAATTAATTGTAGAGGAATATTGTAAAAATTAGAAAAGTTTTTAAGAGTAAGGGGTAAGGATGTTTGATATTTATAATTACGAATTTTAACAATTAATTGATTTATATTAAATGAAGTTGCATTATGAATATTTTGAAGAATATATTCTTTTGCTTTTTTCTCTAAAATAATTGAGCAGCCTAATGGCAGGTGAGGAAAATTATCTTCAATCTCTTTTTCAATTGAAGTGTTTGTTTTGCCTACTAATGCTCTGAATTTCCCTTCGAAATCATATTCTGGTCTTGAGTTCCCAACGAAATCTAAAACAGTTAAACACTCTTTGCCTTCAGCTAACCTTAAGCCTCTACCAAGTTGTTGTAGAAAAACAGTCAAACTTTCAGTAGGCCTAAGAAATAAAACTGTATCGATATCCGGTATATCAATTCCCTCATTAAAAATGTCAACCACAAAAAGGTAATTAATTTCCTTGTTTAAAAACTTTCGTCTTAATTCATCTCTCAACTCATTTCTTGAGCTGACTAAATAATCTGCTTTCAATCCAGCAAGTGAAAATTTTTCTGCCATGTATTGAGCATGCTCTTGGGTTACACAAAAACAAAGAGCTCTTACATTGTTTATATCGTTCAGATATTTGTTCAGGTTAGAAATAATTTCGCCAATTCGTTTATCATTTTGAGTATAAATTCTTGTCAGTTCACTTGGTAAATATTTTCCGTTTTGCCAAGTTACATTTGATAAATCTATACTATCTGTTATTCCGAAATACTGAAAAGGACAAAGCAATTTTCTGTTTAATGCTTCTGGTAATCTAATTTCAGCAGCAATCGTATTACAGAAATCTTTAAGAATATTTTCTCCATCCAATCTTTCAGGTGTTGCTGTCAAGCCCAAAAGAATTTTTGGTTTGAACCGATTTAAAATCGGACGATAACTTGAAGCAGTAATGTGATGAACTTCATCAACAATGATGAAATCATAAAATGATTCTGAAAGTGTCAGCGAATCAATTCTGTTATTTAATGTTTGAACTGATGCAAATACACAATCATATTTTTCGGGTTCAATCCCATCAACCCATAACTCTCCAAAGTTATTGTCTTTCAATATTCCCTGAAATGTTGCTTGTGCCTGTTGCAATATTTCTTTTCGGTGTGCAACAAACAAAAGTTTGGCAGATGAGTTTTTATTTTTTATTTTTTTGAAGTCAAACGCTGAAATTACTGTCTTGCCAGTTCCTGTTGCAGCGACAATTAAATTTCTAAAACGGTTGTGGACTATTCTTTCCGTTTCCAATTTTTCTAAAATTTCTGACTGAAACGGGAATGGTTTAATATCAAAGTAAGCAGCAGGATTATTTCTTTCATGCGTTCTCTCTTTCTTCAGAGCTACTCTCAGCTTTTCTGTATGAAGAATTTTATCAAACGACTCAAATTCTTTATCCTCCCAATAAGTTTCAAATGTTTTTTGAAATTTATCAATAATGTGTCCTACCTCTTTTGTGGTTACTTTAATATTCCATTCCAATCCATTTGTCAATGCAGAACGAGAAATGTTTGACGAGCCTATATAGCCAGTATGAAAACCCGTGTTCCTGAAAAATAAATATGCTTTTGCATGTAGTCTTTCATTGTCAGTATTGTAAGAAACTTTGATTTCAGTATTCTTCAAACCTGATAAATATTCAACTGCTTTCAAATCAGTAGCCCCCATGTAGGAAGTAGTAATTACTTGTAATTGCCCACCTCTTTCAGTAAACTCAAATAACTCCTTCTCAAAAATTCTTATCCCTGAAAATTTGATAAATGAAACAAGGAAGTTGATTTTATCTGAAGAAAGAATCTCTTTTCTAATTTCACTTTCAAGTGAAATACCTGCATTATTGCCTGTAAATAATTCGCTTTGAGATAATCTAGTGTAGGGAGTTATTTCTTTGAGATGTTTTTCAAAGTCAGAAAACCTCGCATCAATTTTTGAAAAAATTGCTGAAAGAATCTTTGCTTCTGTTGAAATCAAATCTTCATCAAAATCTTCTTCCTTTAATTCAGTTCTTAAAAGAAGAATTATTTTGTTTGAAATCTCTATTTGTTTCTCGATACTGTCATCTCCAGAAACAAGATTAAGTGCAAATCGAATTACTTCAACTAGATATTGTGATAAAACTCTTGAAGCTTCATTTTTATCAATTACACTTTCCTTTATATAAAAAGTGTTTCTATCCAAATCATTCAGTTTGGAAGAAATCAATTTATTAATTAGTTGCTCATAGAGTCCTTGTTGTGTCATAATTTAATTTTAAGAACTCTTCCAATACAGGAATATCAGCTAAAGCCCAATCCAAAGATTTTAATTCTTCCTTTTCTAACCATTTATAATCTTTGTGTTCAGCTAAAATAATTTCACCCGATACATATATTGCAACAAAAGGAATAAGTCGGATTGAAAATGTTTCGTAATCAAAACATTTAGATTCTAATTTCTCTAATAGTCCAATTTCTAGATTAAGCTCCTCTTTTATTTCTCTTAACAAACAATTTTCTTCTGTTTCATTTTCTTCAACTTTACCGCCAGGAAATTCCCACTTCAATGGTAATTTCATCTTCTCGCTTCGTTGAGTTACTAAGATTTTATTCTCTTTTAGGATAATTGCGCAAGTAACATCAATCATATTTGAAATTTAAACTGTGAACAAACATAACAGTTTTCTATTTCGGCAAAACAATAACCGGTTTACCGGGCAGAGTTTTATCGTGCAGTTTGTAGCGGGAGGCTTTTGCAAATAAAAACCTGCGCACGAGCATTTCGGGCTTAGTGTCTTTGCCTTTGATGCGGGACATGTTGTAGCTGCGGGTTTGGCTGGAGTGGATGTCCATAGGGCAAAGATACTATGTATGATGTTTGGTAATGGAAAGGGTAGGGACAGGATGGGCGGGGGCGAGCCCCGCCCCTACGACAATGATTTTTTAACATTTGTTAACACAATAAATCTGTGTTGTTTTTCGTTATCGGATTAAGAACGGGTTTTACCGTTTTGTGCAGAAAACAGAATAACGAACCTTTTTAAATTTAAAACATCATGAAAACAATTGAGTATCTGAAATTCGGAAAAACAAGCATAACCCTGCATAACGCTAAGATAATAGCGTTGGTGATATTGGGTTTTGAACGCAAGGAAATAGCTGAAAAGCTTGGTATTGCTGAGAGTACGCTTAATACGGAGATGGGGATTTTGTTTAAGAGTTTGCAAGTTAATAATGCTGCAAGGCTGGCAGCAGTAGCGGTGGAAAATGGCTTTGATACTAAGGGAAGGTTTAAAAGGAGGAGGATTTTGTGACGGGTTTTTGATTAGTGGTTTTCTACTAATGGAAAAGTTGTAATGGAAAAGATGTGATGGAGGGTGGTGGTTTTTGGGGGAACTTTGGGGTGGAAGTTGGAGGATGGAAAATAGCAAATAGAAGATAGAAAAAAGAAAATGTTGAATACTGAATGTTGAATAACGAATGTCGAACAATAGAATGTCGAATAACGAATAATGAATGAAAAAATGAAATGATTTCTACGCACATAATTGAGAATTAGTATTAACAAGTTGGGAGGCAAAAAGCCCTGCATAGTCAGGGGCTGACTGACACAAAAAGTAGAAATCATGAGTAACTATAATTTTTCAATGGCGGTGCTTTATACAGTGTGCCGCTTAGCATGGCAGAACTGCCTAAACAATGTTGCTGTGTTTGCTGCACGCAAAGGATTTTACAACGCTGCTTATATAGCTGCACGCATGGCAGAAATAGATGCTGCCGAAAACCTGCCTGACGAACAGGCGCGGGATGATGCGCACGAAACGCTGCGCATACAACTGAAGGTGAAAGCGGGAATATGCCGCGAATACTGGAATTATCTGGAGCGGTATATTGTATCGGCTTATGTGAAAGCAGAGCGCAAACCCAAAACGGAAGCAGCCGGGAAAGACCAGTATGACCTTGGCGGAGAGAGTGACTGGGATATGATTGCACTGATGATGAGCAATGCTTATCAGTTTATATTGGATAACAGTGCTGTGCTTGCCATAAACTTAGAAACCGGAACACCGGATAATATGCCTGCAGGTTTTGCTGCTGAGTTTCTGGGTATCAAGAATGATTTTGATACTGCACACTTAGCTTTTTTACAAGCAGAAGAAGGCGCGCAAACAGGCACACAAACCAAAAGCGATGCGAATGATCTGATTTATGAAAAGATGCGCCTGATGATGGATGATGGTGTAGCGTATTTTAAAAATAATGCTGCGGTGAAAAAGCAATTTGTATTGGTGAATTTGCTTGAGTTGGTTGGTACACCGGGCGAAAGCGGACTATTAAAAACAGGAACGCTTAACAGCGGAAACACATTGAATTTGTTTAAAGAAGAGGATTTAGAAACTGACAGCGCGTTTAAAGCAGACTGTACAGATGGTCCGGGCTTCTGGTTGTTTTCGGCAAACAGCGAGCTGGAAGGTTTCAGCGGTTCGGGTGTTTATGTTACCAACGCCAATGCGGATACATTTACATGGGCTCAATTGGGAGGCGAAAAACCTTTTGTAAACTGCTATAACCCGAACGGTGTGGTTATCAGCTATGAGGTGAAGGTGATTTAAGGCAAAAAACGCAGTGCCTTTCTTGTTGGCATTGCATAAATCCCTCTTGCAGTCGGGTTGCTGCAAGAGGGATTTTTTTATTTGCCCTTTTTTCTTAGTATTTTTGCACGGTAGTATATCTCCATGAAAAATCTGTTTCTAAAATACATAAGCATCTGCTGCTTTGTATTGTGTTCTGTTTTTGCGCAGGCACAAAGCCCTTCCGTTGTTACAACGGGAGCTGACGAGCTTCGCATTCTCTCCTGGAATATCTATATGTTACCCAACGTGTTTTTTCCTAAAATAGGACAACTGGAACGGGCTGAGGCGATTGCAGAACAACTGAAAAATGAGGCGTATGATGTGATTGTTTTTCAGGAAGCGTTTGAAAAAAAGGCAAGAGAAATTTTGTGGGAAGGTTTGAAAGAGAAGTTTCCTTTTTCGACAGGGCCGGGCGATGGAGGTTTTCTTAAATTGAACAGCGGTGTCTGGATTTTGAGCAAGCTGGAATTTACTTCGGTTGCCACTATTGAATTTAACACCTGCAAGATTGCTGACTGCATATCTAAAAAAGGCGCGATACTTGTTGAGCTGACAAAAAACGGAAAAATCTTTCAGGTGATAGGAACCCATTTACAGGCGGAGAATTATCCGGAAGTGCGCAAAGACCAATTTCAGGATATTGCTGAAAAATTGCTGAAGCCTTATGAAAAAGAAAATGTGCCACAGTTTATTGTTGGCGATTTGAATACAATGCCTGAGGAAGCCGGATACTGCGATATGCTTACACTTTTAAATGCTGAAGATTGTGCTCCTCGTAAAACAAAATCGTGGCTGAAAGACCTTGGAACCTGGGGCGGAAGAGAGAACGATTTGTTTGAGGCAGATGCTAACCGTACTCCGCAGTTGCTGGATTATATTCTTATAAAAGAAAACGGGAAATGCTCGGCATGGATTGACCGCACGATTGAAGTTATTCAACAGGCCTGGGATAAAACCAGAACCAGAAAAGATCTGAGTGACCACTATGCCGTGGCCGCTGTAATACGCTACTAATTATTAAATTTAAATACCGAAATGAGAAAACTGATTTTCCTCTTTATTGCATTTTTTGTAGCACTTTCAAGTGTTTGGGCGCAACCCATGCCTGCACACACCGAACTGTTTGATAAAATGATGGCTTCCATTGCCAATGTGAAAACATTGAAATTCCGATTAGTAAAAAACGAGCGGATGGCAAATGGAAAAATGGCTGCCGGTGACCAACAGGTGAAGATGAGTACAACCCCCTTTAAATGTTACCTGAAAATTGCAAAGCCGAATGAAGGCGCTGAGGTTTTATATATCAGCGGTACAAATAATAACAATGCATTGGTAAATCCAAATGCGTTTCCTTACATCAACCTTAACCTTGACCCCTACGGAGATATTTTAAGGACGGACCAGCACCATACCATTCACGAACTTGGTTTTGTTTACACGGGTGAACTATTGAAAGATGCGCACGACCGCTACAAAGCAAAGATTGATGAGTTTATGAAAAACGAAGGAATTATAAAATGGGACGGCAGAGATGTTTATAAAATTGTGCTGGATAACAAAGAGTACAAATATGTTGATTACACGGTGCTGGCAGGAGAAGATCTAATAAAAATTGCACGCAAGAAAAAAGTGGGTGAATATAACCTGATGGAGATAAACGGGATGAAGAGTTTTACTTCTGTAAAAGCCGGACAGGTGATTAAAGTGCCCATCACGTATGCTAAAAGAATTGTGGTTTACATTGATAAACTAACCTATTTGCCCATTTATCAGGAGCTTTATGACACCAAAGGTTTGATGGCTACTTATGAGTACCATAACTTAGTAGTAAATCCTGTGATAGCTCCCGAAGAGTTTACAAAGGGTTACAAAGATTACGGATATTAAAAAACTCCCACGTTTGCAGTTATGTCAAAAACCTGGCCTTCATACAAAAAACAACATTCAAGCGAAAACTACGATGCCATTGTAATCGGCTCGGGGCTTGGTGGCTTAGGAACTGCAGCCATTCTTGCAAAAAAAGCGAAGAAAAAAGTATTGGTGCTGGAGAAGCATTATGTGGCAGGTGGTTTTACCCACGTCTTTAAACGCAGGGATTATGAATGGGATGTGGGCTTGCACTATGTGGGCGAGGTAAACCGCGAAAAAACTTTTTTGTATCAACTCTTCAATTACGTTACCGATGGCGAATTGAAGTGGGCTGAAATGGATGCCGTTTATGACAAAATGGTTATTGGCGGTAAACAATACGATTATGTGGCGGGCAAAGAAAATTTCCTGAGTAAGATGAAGGAATATTTTCCGGGTGAGGAAGATGCGATTGACGAGTATGTTTACCTGATTTATAAAACAGCGCACAGCGCAGCGAATTTTTTCAGCGAGCGGGCTCTGCCCCCGTTTTTGGGGAGTATTGCCGGATTATTTTTCAAGCCACCATTTTTAAAACAAAGCGACCGGACAACATTAGAAGTTCTGCAAAGCCTTACCAAAAACAAAGAGTTGATTGGTGTACTTGCAGGACAATACGGTGATTACGGCTTGCCACCTGCATCGAGCAGTTTTGCTATTCACGCTATGGTGGCGAAGCATTATATCAATGGTGGCGCCTATCCGATTGGCGGTTCGCAACGCATAGCAGAAACTATTTATCCGATCATAAAAAATGCCGGTGGTGAGGTTTATGTGAACGCTGGCGTTCAGGAAATAATCATTAAAGACAACAAAGCAGTTGGTGTGAAAATGGAAGACGGCAGTGAACTGTTTGCTCCCATTATTATCAGCAACGCAGGAATTGAAAACACTTTCGGACATCTGGTAAACAATGAGGTTGCAGACAAACACGGGATGCGCGAAAAGCTGAAATTGGTGCAGCCATCGGTTGCGCACGTTTGTCTTTACATCGGAATAAAAGAGAACTGGAAAGATCTTGGTCTTGGAAATGCCAACTACTGGATTTATCCGCATTACGACCACGACAAAGCTGTTAAAGATTTTATTGCCGACCCGAGTAAAGAATTTCCGGTGGTTTATATCTCCTTCCCATCTGCCAAAGACCCTGATTGGGAGAATCGTTATCCCGGAAAATCAACGGTTGAAATTATTACCCTTGCTCCTTACGAATGGTTTAAAGACTGGGAAGATGCGCGTTGGAAAAAACGTGGTGATGAATATGAAAAACTGAAGGAGAATTTTTCGAATCGTTTGCTGGAACAACTTTATAAAACTGTTCCTCAACTGAAAGGGAAGATTGATTTTTACGAATTGTCTTCTCCTCTTTCTACTAAACATTTTACTTCGTATGCAAGCGGTGAGATTTACGGAATTGACCATACTACTGACCGTTTCAGACATAAATTCCTGAGAGCACACACTCCTGTGAAAAATCTTTTCCTAACAGGACAGGATGTTGTTACCGTTGGTATCGGAGGCGCCTTATTTGCAGGACTAATAACCGCGTCAGCGGTTTTAAAAAATCCGGGATTAGTGAATGAAGTAAGAAAACAGGTTGAAAAAGCAGTACCCGCATAAACTCACATCATGAGATTAAACGACCATCCGCAAACAAAAAATGAAGAACTGGTAAACAGCCTTACCCATGGCGCGGGCTTGTTTCTTAGTATTATCGGGCTTATTGCATTACTTTATAAATCCATTGGTTTTGATGAGTTTTCGCATTTGGTTGCTGTAAGCATTTTTGGTGGTTCGCTGATTGTTCTTTACACAGCCTCTACACTTTATCACAGCTTTCACAAGCCACATGTAAAACTAAAACTGCGTGTATTTGACCATGCTGCTATTTATGTTTTAATAGCGGGGTCTTATATGCCATTTCTTTTCGTAAACCTAAAACACAGCGGAGGATTAATGTTTGCCTTAATAATGGGCGCTATGGCAGCGGGCGGAATTATTTTCAAACTGTTTTTTACCGGAAGATTTGAAACGTTTTCAACTTCGCTGTATGTGTTTATGGCCTGGCTGTTTATCTTTTTTTATGGTCCGGCTGTTGAACACATACAAACAGGCGGATTGATTTTAATTTCGCTTGGCGGCTTATTTTATATGTCAGGACTTATTTTCTATAAATGGAAGACTTTGCCTTTTAGCCACAGCATCTGGCATTTGTTTGTTCTGGCAGGAAGCATCCTTCATTATTTTGCAGTTTTCTTTTATGCCGTTCCGGGTTTTTGAGGATACGCAGAATTAAATGTTGAAACATTCTTTAAGCTAAGACAGTTAAAGTGTCTTTTTATTAGTAGTTTAGTCTCGAGTTAACTTAATCGTTTTCTGTATGCCCACACAGAATAACCCTGAAAACAACAAGTATTTTAAGCTTGTTGACCAGATATATGGTATTGAGCGCATGATGGTTGAAAACCAGCTGCTGCTTGCCTATAAAGACAATATTAACGAGGAAACCTCTGACCAGCTTATTGCTATGGTCGACTCTAAAATGATAGGCTTTGACGAGGAGAAAAAAATAAAGAAAAAGGTTTTTAATGTTTTGGTAGAGTGCTTACAAAATGTAAGCCGCCACGCAGAGCCCGAAAAAGGCAAAGATCACGAATCGTCTATTCTGCTTATCGGCAGAAATGAGAATAGCTTTTTCATCATCACCGGAAACATGATGAATAATGACAAAACAGAATATTTGAAAGAAAAACTTGAACATATTAATAATCTGAAGCCTGACGAAATAAGAGATAAATACAAAGAGTTGATGTCCAATATGGAGTTTAGCGATAAAGGCGGGGCGGGTTTGGGCTTACTTGACATAGCGCGCATATCAGCCAACAAATTTGAATATGATTTTCGCAAACTGGGTGATAAGAAAACTTATTTCACACTTAAAGTTAACATACCGGTAAGCGCTTCCGCATAGAAATTATTTTCCTTAACGTTATTAAATAAGAAAGCCTGCATAAATTCGCGGGCTTTTTTTATCTTTATGGCTGTAATGAGCACCAAGAAACTCAAGATATTTATATTAGAAGATATTCCGGCAGATGCAGATATTATGTTGGAAGAATTAGCTCAATCGGGCATATCATTTGAGGCTCATATTCATTCTTCGCGACATGATTTTATTCCGCAAGTTCAGGCATTTCGTCCACACATAATTATTGCAGATTACAGTCTTCCGGGGTTTAATGCCCTTCATGCATTTAAGTTGCTTGAAATAGAAAATCTTGATATTCCTTTCATTCTGATATCGGGCGAATTGTCGGAAGATATTGTTATTGAATTTCTGAAGCAAGGTATTGATGATTACGTAATGAAAAATAATCTGAAACGTCTGCCTCACTCAATAGATGCTGTATTGAAAAAGAGAGAAATACAGCAGGAGAAAGATGCAGCGCTGGAAGAGTTGAGAAAAAGTGAAATTGAGCTGAAACATCGTGCACAACAATTGGATTTTTTACTCAAACGCAGCCAGCTGCTTAATACCATTTTAGAATCTACATCAGATTTTGTGGGTATTTCGGGTATCGATTATGTAAGTCAGTATATTAATTCTGCAGGGGAAAAAATGCTTGGCATTTCAGATAAATTAGATGCAGACAAATTAAAGATTAAGGATTTGCAGCCAGGCTGGGCTGTTCGTTACATTGCTGATGAGGCTATTCCTTATTCTGTAAAACATGGAATATGGCGTGGAGAAACAGCTTTGCTTACGTTGGACGGAAAAGAAATTCCGGTTTCGCAGGTAATTATTGCACACAAAAATGAAAAGGGAGAAGTAGAATATTTTTCGACCATTGCGAGAGAAATAAAAGAAGCCTCACCCCAGCCCTCTCCAAAAGAGAGGGAGTAAACAGCCAAAATGGTAAAAAGAAAAAATATTTCTTCAGGCACAAAGTGGGAAAATATTGTTGGTTATAGTCGTGCCGTGAGAATCGGAAATATTATTGAAGTAGCCGGAACAACGGCAACTGAAGGAGAAGAAACAGTTTCTCCGGGCAATGCTTATGAGCAAACAAAATATATCATTCAGAAAATTGAACGCGCTTTAAATGAAGCAGGGGCAACTTTAAATGATGTAGTTCGCACACGGATGTTTGTTACAGACATTTCAAAGTGGGAAGAAGCTGGAAAAGCTCACGGAGAGTTTTTCAGGGCAATAAAACCTGCCTCAACTATGGTTGAAGTAAAAGCACTTATTCACATAGATCTGGTGATTGAAATGGAAGTAACAGCAATTTTGCAAAATGAATAAGCTGTTGCTTTTTTTTGTTTTGTTTGCATGCTCTTCACAAGCACAACAGACAGATACCTTCAGGGTAGTGAAACAAGGGCAGCAAGCTGTAAAGAAATTTGAATCTGCCTTTGTAACATTGGGAGGGAAAACAGGTGGTGATATAACTGTGAGCGAAGCAATAACATCGTGTTGCCTTATTATTAATCGCAGCGACCTGAGCGTATCATCCTATACACTTACAATAAAAGGACAAGGTGATTTGATGAGTTATACAGCAATAGGTAATACGCTTACAAATCAGATGATAGCTGCATTAAGAAAACTTAAGCCCGGAGCTATTTTTGTAGCTGAAGATATTATGGCGCGAGGGGATGATGGTATTCCGAGAATGGTGAGTTCTCTCTATTTTAAAATAAAATAAGACCCGAAGTTATTTACCCGATAAACGGGTATCCGTTTTTCTTAATTGCGTAATCCGCAACCGCTCTTCTTAAATCTTTTGGATTTACATCAAATTTTGGAGTAAGCATTTTCAATAAGCGCGTCATCAGACTTTTTTCAGCACCGGTTGCATAGCTGGCAATAGCCTCTTGTCCTGTTCTGCGCACTTTTGCTAACGCCTCGTATAGGAAAAGGCGCAACAGTTTTTTCATCACCTCTAACTGTTCTTTATCAAAATCCTTCTTCGCAGAAAGTTTTTGAACGCGCAATAATAATGACTCTGCAATGTATGCTTCGGCCAATATATCGGCCATGTTCATGATTATCTCCTGCTCATCAACCAACTTTAGTTTCAGTTTGTTTCCTGCTGAGCCGGAAATAAGTAAGAACGCATTTTTTAAGCCTTGTACTATTCTTCTTTCTTCGTCAAAACCTGCTTTACTTTTCAGCGGAAGTGTTTGCATGAACAAAAATCCGGGTAATTTTTTTCCGCCATCCAGAAGATTAATTTCTTTGCTTTGGAACGAACGCTTCATCAATTCTGCAATGGCTAACATGCGATTGATTTCATTTGTTCCTTCGTAAATGCGGGTGATACGCGCATCGCGGTAACCCATCTCTACTCCTGTTTCAACAGCATATCCCATACCACCATGAATTTGTAAAGCTTCATCAACGGTGTAATCCAATACTTCAGATCCATACACTTTAAGAATAGCGCACTCAACAGCGTATTCACGCACCGCTTTCAATTTTGCTTCGCTCTTTTCAATTCCCTGCACTTCAAATTCTTTTTGTTTGCGGTCTATATTATTTCCTGTTCGGTAAACGGCAGATTCGGTGGCAAACGCACGCATAATCATTTCGCCAATTTTATATTTCATGGCGCCAAAATCGCTGATTGGCTTTTTGAACTGGAAGCGCTCATTAGCATACACCACCGCGCGCCCGATTGCAAATTTGCTGCCGCCTACTGAACCTGCACACAGTTTTATTCTGCCGGTATTTAAAATGTTCAGCGCAATTTTAAATCCCGCTCCACGCTCTGACAATAGATTTTCAACAGGCACTTTGCAATCATTAAAAAATACCTGAACAGTTGACGAGCCTTTGATACCCAGTTTCTTTTCTTCTTTGCCTAATTGTATGCCGCCAAAATTTTTCTCCACTATAAAAGCAGAAAGATTTTCATCCTCTTCAATTTTAGCGAACACAATAAAAATATCTGCAAACCCTCCGTTGGTAATCCACATCTTTTGTCCGTTAAGCAAATAGTGTTTCCCATCAGCAGAAAGTGTTGCTTTTGTTTTTGCCGAGTTTGCATCAGAACCCGAAGTGGGTTCGGTAAGACAATACGATGCTTTCAGTTTTGCGGTGGCAATGCCCGGCAGGTATTTTTGTTTCTGCTCTTTTGTTCCGTAAAACACAATAGGCAACGAACCGATAGAGGTTTGTGCTCCAATAGTTGTGGCAAAGGAAAAGCCCAACGCAATGGCTTCGCCAAATAAAAGTCCGGTGTTGAAATCCAAATCCATTCCTCCATATTCGGCATCAATGGAAAGTCCGCAAAGCCCGAGTTCTGCTGATTTTTCAAGCAAGCCTACAATCACATCCATATCTTTGGAAGCATCCAGCGAAGCAGCTTTTTCTATTCCCATTCCGTGAATTTCTTTCATGCAGAAATCCTTCACCATATCGCGAATCATGAGTTGTTCTTCATTCCATTCTTCGGCAACAAAAATGTTGTTGTAATCGGTTTCTTTGATAATGAATTCTCCGCCTTTTAATAGTTCTGTATTCATTGTTTTTTGTTTTGTTAAACGAAAGTATGGTTTTTATTTTGTGGTCCCGCCAGGAATCGAACCTGGATCAAGGGTTTCGGAAACCCCCATACTATCCTTTGTACTACAGAACCTATTTGCGGCAAAGATATAAACAACAACGCCCGCAGAAAATTCCGCAGGCGTTGTACTAAATGCTTGGGAAAAACTACACAAACTTTAACCGGTTTACCAAGTCGTCTTTATACGATCCTCCAATAGGTATGTGTTTTTTATCATCTTCCATTACCAGGTTGGGATAATCAATAGCTGCAATTTTATCAATGCGCACAATAAAAGAGCGGTGTACGCGAATAAACTCTTTGTCCTGCAGGTTTTCCTGAATATCTTTCATGGTAGAGTGTATGGTATATTTTGCGCCAACACAGTGAATAATTACATAATCTTTCAGCGCTTCAACATACATGATATCGGCTAATTTAACCTTTACCAGACGAGAATTTGATTTTACAAAAATAGAATCGTTTGAGTTTGTGTCTCGCACAATAGATGAATACAAATCGCGCTCTTTGCGCACCAACGCTTCTTTGCCATGTTTGTATAGCGCCATTTCAATGGTGGTGTGCAAATCAATTTCTTTGAAAGGCTTAATAATGTAGCCGTATGGTTCTGTAATTTTTGCTTTTGCCAACGTGCTTTCATCTGCATAAGCTGTGAGATAAATAACAGGAATTTCAAAACGCTGGCGTATCTGGTCGGCTGCCTCAATACCGCTGAGTTCACCTTTCAGCATAATATCCATCAACACTAAATCAGGTCTGTGTTCTTCTGCAGCAACAATGGCCTCTTCGCCCGAAGAAATTGTAAGCGGTACATTATAACCAAGTTTGCGGAGACTGTTCTGAATGTCTTTAGCAACAATGCTTTCGTCTTCTACAACAAGAATATTTATTTTCGACATATAGGGTTTTTGTTATTCTTTAAAAACGATGGTAAATGTAGTTCCTTTTTTTGTTTCCATTTGAATGTCTCCGCGTATTTGTCCGGCCAGCGTTACCACCAATTGCAAGCCCAGCGATTCGGTGTCTTTCCAATTTATTTCTTTCGGGAAACCTTTTCCGTCATCTGCTATTTCAAGCTTCAGTTTTCCGCCTTCTAATTTTTTCAGCGTTACCGAAAGTGTTCCCGTCTCTCTGTCTTTAAATGCATACTTAAGCGCATTTGAAATAAGCTCGTTGAGTATTAAGCCGCAAGGGATGGAAGTGTCCAAATTCAGGAATACTTCATCTAAATCGAACTTTAGCTTTAACCCTTTTTTATTTATTCCATAGGTATGAAACAGGTTGCCGACAAGGTTGCGCACATACTCCGAGAATTTAACATGAGAAAGGTTTTTGCCCTGATACAAACTCTCGTGAATAAACGCCATTGACTTGATCCTGTCCTGGCTTTCTTTCAGCATCTCAATAGCTGCTTCGTCTTTAATGTATGAAGATTGCAGATTTAAAATACTGGATATAACCTGCATATTATTTTTAACGCGGTGGTGCACTTCTTTCAACAGAACTTCTTTTTCCTTTAACGATTCTTGCAGTTCTTTTTCCTGTTGTTTGCGCACGGTTATATCTTCAAATACGGCTACATAATAGTTAGGTGAACCGGTTGTGTCGCGCACTAATGAAACCGTGAGGTTTGCATAAATCTGCGAACCATTTTTGTGCAAGTAAATTTGTTCTGATGTGAAATTTTTTATTTCACCGCTTAACAAAGCATCCCATTTTTTCAAGCTCTCTCCTACTTCTGATGGGTGCGTTAATTCAAAGAACGCTTTTTTGTAAAGCTCCTCTGAAGCATACCCAAACATATCACACAAGCGCTGGTTTACCAAAAGGAATCGTCCAACTCTACCAATACGTGCAATACCAATATATGCCTGATCATAAACTGCGCGGTGACGCTCTTCGCTCAATCTTAATTCTTCTTCTGCTTTTTTGGCTGCAGTAATATCGCGCGAAACACCCATGGCTCCAAACACTTTTCCTTCTTCGTCTTTAAGTGTTGAAGCAGACAAGAGTGAAATGAACAACGAGCCATCTTTGCGCTTGTTAACTATCTCATGAGCACAAACACCTTCTTTATTTAAAACATCCTGCACTTGTTTGTATTCTTCTTCATCAGCATAAATTATAGAAACAGGTTTTCCTATTACCTCATCACGATTGTAGCCAAACGTTTTTTGTGCGGCAAGGTTAAACTCGTTGATGCGACTGTCAATATCTGTTGCCACAATCATATCCAGCGAACTCTCAATAATACTCTTATTAAATTTTTGTGTGATTGCAAGTTTTGTTTGTGTTTTCTTGCGCTCAACAATTTCGCGATGTAATTGCAAGTTTGTTTCTTCTGCAATCTGCGCGCGCATTTGTTCGCGCGCCAACGCTTTGCGCGTTGAAATATCGCTTATAACCAGTTGTATAGACTCTTCTCCTTTGAATTTAACAAGACGTCCGTTGGCTTGTATATCGGCTATTTTATTGTCGAGATGACGTTTGATTTTTATTTCAATAAAGTCGGTTGCTTTATCATCGCGCACGCTTGAAAAAAGTTTCTCGTATTCATTTTTATATTCCGGCAAAACAAATTCGTTAAGAGGCGAACTTTTAATTTTTGCGCTTGTTGTTCCCAGAATTTTTAATGCACTGGCATTGGCAAATACCACTTTTTTATTTTCAATAATCAATATTCCATCGGGCAACGATTCGATGTGATTACGGTAACGCTCCTGGCTTTCGCGCAACTCATTTTCATAGGATATGCGCTCAGTAATATCTGTAAATGTTGCAATTTTTATTCTCTTTCCATACCATGGAATGCTTTGTCCGCGCACCTCAACCGTAAATGTGGAACCATCGCGCTTAAGCGCCTTAATGATAAAAGGTCGGTGATATCCGCTTTCTAAATTATGTTGGGCAATGTCAATAAAGTCGGGCGCAATAAACTCTTCGGTTTTTTTGCCTATAATTTCTTCTTTGTTTATAAAGCCATGAAGGCGCGCATACTGATCATTTGCATCAATTATTTCTCCGTTTTCACTCATCACAATTCCTTCCATTGTAGCCTCAGAAAGCAGACGGAAGCGCTCTTCGCTTTCTTTTATTAATCGCTCTGATTCTTTGCGCTCACTGATATCTCGTACAATAGCCTGAATAAATGTTTTTCTATCTATTTTAAACGGGTTAAGACTTACTTCAGCATCAAATAAAGTGCCGTTTTTGGTTTTGTGTTTCCAATAAAAAAACTGTGATTTTCCTTCTATTGCTGCACTAATTTTTTCTTTGCTTTTTTCTACAGAATCACGTCCGTCAGGTTGTTTTTCGGGCGAAAAATAAAATGGTGTTTTTCCAAGAATCTCTTTTTCTTCGCAGCCATACATTATCTTGGTTTTTTCATTACAATCAATAAATATTTCATTATCCATAATGAAAATTGCATCGTTGGCTTTTGAAAAAAGCAGACGGAACTTCTCTTCGTTCTGAAGAACTCTTTCTTCGTTTAGCTTCCTTTCTGTGATATCGCTTGATACTCCCCAAACACCTGCTGCGTTCCCATTTTCGTCAATTATCGGACTATGCCAGGTTTCAATGCAAACACCATTCATCCATGCAGTAGCAGTAAATGATTCACCGGCTAGCGCACGTTTAATATATGCAACTACCTCCGGCAAGTCTTTATACAACTCAAGAACAGACATACCAACTGTTTGACCGGGTTTAATATTTAATGCCTTTAACCCTCTGCCTTCTGAAAGTGTAATTATTCCGTTTCTATCAATTCCCCAGATTATTACCGGGCTTATATCAATTACGGTTCTGAATTTTTTCTCGCTTTCTTCCAACTCTTTCAGGAGTTGCAGTTTTCTAAGTAAATTAAAATAAACAAAGAAAGAAAATACAACTAAACCTATAATTATGAATGCTTTACCTATATGTGGTTTTTCTGAAATACCAATTAAAACACAGTTATATAAAACAACCGGAATGGTAAACCAAGCCAGTTTTTGTTTGGTTTCAATTAGCATTTCAAAAAATAAAAGGATAGCTAAAAGACCGAAACTGAATTCCAGTGTATAGTCTTTTTTACAAGCAAGCGTAGATATATAAACGATTACGGCATAAAAGAAGACGTAAACAATATCGGCAATATTGTTCTTTACCTTTTCAGAATAATAGCTTGCCAGAATTATTAAACCCGAAATAAGGCTTACAATGATATTGACAAAGAGCAACTTGAGATTGCCGTCATAAAGCAAAAAAGAAAACAGCGGGGAATGAATAAAAATTACAAAAAGATAAATGCGGTTTAAATCCGCACTATTTTTTATTAAGAGATTATTTTGAACTTTTTTAAAAAAATTAGTTTCTGAACTCTTAATCATTTTTTATTGTTCCTGTTCTTCATCAGACGGTTTTACTTTTATGCCGTCAACCTTTATTTCTTTATTATTCTCGTAGGTTATTTCAATTGCTTCCAGTCCTTCCTGATCATACTTTTTCCAAACCCCTTCCCTACTTCCCAGAATATATTTTCCTTCTTCTCTTACTTTTCCGTTGTCGTAATACCAAACATGTTTACCATCTTCTAAACCGTTTGAATATTTACCTTCAAAACTCAACTGACCTTTTTTATACCAACTTTTCCATTCTCCATCCTGCTGTCCATCTTTGTAACTTCCCTCTTCTCTGAAATCACCATACTGATAATTCCACAATCCTTCTTTTTCTCCTTCTATAAACTCACCTTTTGCAACTACAAGACCTATATCATTGAATTCGGTAGCCGGCCCGTCTTCTTTTCCTTTTGAATAAATTTCTTCTCTCCAGGGATTCCCATTTTCATAAAACCAGCGCCAATCTCCTTCCGGTTTTCCTTTTATATATTTACCTTTCTGATCTAACTTCCCATTTTTGTAATAAAACTTCCACTCTCCTACTCTAACCCCTTCTTCATATTTTCCTTCTGACCTCAGTTCACCACTATCGTAATATTCTTTCCATAATCCCTGTTTTACTCCTTCTTCGTCATAAACTCCTTCACCAATAAGAATTCCCCTCCTGAAAATTTTAGAGTTATCTACCTCGCCCTTTTTACTATAGAAACGATGCACTCCTTCAGGAACTCCTTTATTGTAGCTGCCTCTGAATTTCTCTGTTGCATCGGGATAAAAATCCCTTTTAATGTCTAATTTGGCTAATTCGGCAGGTTCGGGCTCTAAAATGCCATCTTTATACTTTGATGTTGTAATTAGGTTGCCTTCGGGATCATATTCTTTAAAATAGCCGTTTTTCTTGTCGTTCAGGTATTTACCTTCAATATACAGGCGTTTTCCTTTATCAACCGAAAATGTATCGGGATAAAAATCTTTCCAAATGCCCTGTTTCTGATTGAATTTATCTTTCTCATTTATCTTTTCCAGTTTGGTCTGATACCCATTTTTAAACTCTGTAATAACTATTATTCTTCCATCATCTGTTGCATATTCATATCCAAACCCAACAGTTTTTCCTTTTACAAACGGAATTGTTTTCCATAGTTTTCCATTTTCAAAATAATATTCTGCATTACCTTGCAGCGTATCATTACTGAATAATTCTTTTTTCTCCAGCCAACCTAAAAGTGCATAGGTTTTTCTTTCCCCTTGTTTATTTTCTTTTTTATAATTTATTTCAAGTGTTGTTTTTCCTGCTTCGTTATAAAATTTCCAGAGGCTGTCTAATTTATAATCCAGCCTGTTACCTTCTGATTTGAGTTTTCCATTTTTGTAATAAGTTTTCCAGTATGCGTCAGGTTTTCCATTTTTAATTGTTCCTTCGCTCTGAATGGTTCCATCGGGATAATAGAATTTTTTATAGCCATCGCCATCTGCGGACTGAGCAAACGCAGAAGCAAAGAGCAAGAAGCAAGAACCAAGAACCAACAGAAACCTCATTTCAATAATTTTTGACAAAGTTAGGCAAACACAAACAGCACCAAAACCACAATTCACAAATCAATTAATAATAAATACTTTTATAAAAAAGAATCTTACTGTTATTATTAGCATGTTAATACTGTCAATAAATAATTTGAGTTTTTCTTGTTAATTTAGTTATTAAAAAACAATAAACATTCTATTAACAGTTATAAACAATACAGTTATTTTAAAATCAGAAAATTATGAAGTAATGAACATACTGTTGATAAAGATAGGTATTGATAAATAGGTCACCAAAAAAATGTTTTATAGGTTAATTACTTTGTGTAAATAATTTTAGTTATTTTGAAAAATAATTCATTGAAAATTGAGATGGATTTATAAGGCACTTTTTTAAAGTAACTACCAAAATAAATTAGCAGAAAGTTTTCAACATCAAAAAAGGATAAGAACTACTAACTTGTGAATAAAATTTAAAACACTGATTTACACCAAACAAAATGAAAATAGCAACAGGAAGCGATCACGCAGGATTTAAATTGAAAGAAGTAGTAAGAAAATATCTTTTAGAAAAAGGTATTGAAGTAAAAGACTTTGGGACTTACAACGAAGAAAGCGTTGATTACCCTGACTTTGCGCATCCTATAGCTAATGCGGTTGAAAAAAAAGAAGTTGATTTTGGAATTATTATGTGTGGCAGCGGTAATGGAATAAACATGGCGGCCAATAAACACAAAGGCATAAGAGCTGCTTTAAGCTGGAATGCTGAAATAGCAAAACTTGCCCGACAACATAACGATGCCAATATACTTACCCTGCCCGGAAGATTTATTGAAGAAGCAGAAGCACTGAAAGCGGTTGATGTTTTTTTAGAAACTGCGTTTGAAGGTGGAAGGCATCAGAAGAGAGTGGAGAAAATTTAAGCATTTCCGTTCTTCATAAACTCAAAACGAAAAACCTCAGCCAGATTTTTCTTCATCCTTTCTTTAGCTTCTTCTATATCTATTTTTCTGCCCATTTCTTTTTGTAAAGAAGTAACGCTTTTATCGGGTATGGCACAGGGAACAATGTTGTTGAAATAACTTAAATCAGTATTTACATTTAATGCAAAGCCATGCATAGTAACCCAGCGACTGGTGTGAACACCAATAGCAAGAATTTTTCGTGCCTTGCCTTTTTTGTAATAATCAAGCCATACACCGGTTTGTCCTTCATCACCCGGAGCGGCATTATCAATGCCGTATTCGTGCAAAGTTTTTATGGCAGCTTTTTCAATCAGGCGCAGAAAAAGATGAATGTCGGAAGTAAAGTTGTCTAAATCAAAAATGGGGTAACCAACCAATTGTCCCGGACCATGGTAAGTAATATCACCACCGCGATTTACGTGATAAAACTCAGCTTGTTTTTCTTCCAGTTCCTCATCATTTAAAAGAAGGTTTGTTTCGTCACCGCTTTTGCCGAGTGTGTAAACATGCGGATGCTCGCAGAAGATTAAATGATTAACGGTAGGAACTTGTTCTTCGGGTGGCAAATCACGGTTCTTAAGTTTGCGCGCAATGGTATCGTTAAAAAGAGCTTTCTGAATATCCCAGCATTCCTGGTAATCAATCAAGCCAAGATCGTGGAAGAAAACTTTTTTGTTTTGCATTTTTTTACCACTAAGGGCACTAAGAAGCACTAAGAAAAATTAAAGAAATATATATTTATTAAATCTTAGACAACGCCCCCTTTAGTCTGTCAATCACATTTACTTCGGTTGCATCTACTTTGCGTAATTGCGCCATGTAAAGCGAAATCCAATCTCCAAGATGAATGAGATAAATAGAATTCTCCAATTTTGATTTCCCTTTTGAAACCAATTCAATGATGGTTGAAGTACAGCCGGCAATTACCGCTTTGTTGTTTTCAATGCGGCTTTGTGTGCGTGAGTAATCGCTTTCGTTGCGGAAAATAACCACACCCAGCTTTTTGTTTTTATCAACCCAGCCAACCAACTCGTTGTGATTCATTTCAGGAATTACATTGTGCCAACAAAGCATTTTTGCATTTTCATTTACTTGTTGACGGAAACGAATTGAAACACCTTCAAAACCGTTTGCGCTGTAGATAACCGGAGTTTTTTTGTAAAGTTTTTTAGCAACCCTGAGCGCAAGTTTTTGAATTCTTACTTCTTCTTTTTTCAGTAGCACAACAGATTTTTCTAACTCTTTTTCAAAGCGATTGGAGATAATTCCTGCGTAATTCAGGACAAACAAAAGTTGTGTGAGTGAATAACCCAGACAAGAACGCGGAGGCATTCCACTCGGAACAATTATGTGCTGCAGATTTTTTTCTTTTGCAAGTTCAATCACTTTTCCACCTGAAGAAATACAGGCAACGGTTGCATTTTTCTCTAATGCTTGGCGCATAGCATTCAAAGTTTCTTCGGTGTTTCCTGAGTAAGAAGAAATAACTACCAGCGTGTTTTCATTTACAAATGCCGGAAGAAAATAATCTTTGTTTACAAGGATTGGCGTGGTGGCTTCTTCGCTTACAATTTCTGAAACAATAGTTCCGCCAATGCCAGAACCACCCAAACCGGAAACAACAACGTTGCCGAAAACTTTTCCGTTGAAATTTAGTTTAGTTGTTCTGCCAATTTTAATGGCTTCTTCAAGTTGTTTAGGAAAATTAGCTATCAGTTGTTCCATGCGGTTTTTTTAAAAGGGAAACAAAAATAGAAAATAATGCGGGATTTAACCCATTACTTCTTCCAACACCTTATGCGAGCGCACTTCGCTCATGCCTTGCAGATGCATACGGTAATAGTTCATCAGCGCAGAAAGCAGTTCTTTGCGCTGCGTTTTGTTGATGTTAAGTGTTGCCTGTTCGTGAACATCATTGTTCATCAAAAGTGATAGGCAGCGGGCTGTTTCCCCTGCAATAAAATTAGCATGGATAGGTTTTCCACTGAAAAAAATTCCTTCTTCCAGGTCAAAAAAATTTTCGGTTTCTGAATAATAGTTTCCCGGAAAAATACCGAGATACCGGGATAGTTGCACCAAAAAAGCAAGATGAAAATTAGAACAATTATTTTGTTCTTCGTCTAACACTAAAATGCTTGAGTGTAGAAATTCAAACAGTGGAGGATTGCTTTCTTCTTCTTTTACTGAGCGGTAAAGCACCTCTGCCATAAACATTGCGAGCGAACATTTGGATGTGTTATAAGGAATGTCAGAAAAAGGTGGAGAGCACTGCGCTTCTTTTATGCGCTGCAGGCTTTTGTTGGCTTTGTGTTCAATTGTTATTGCCAGACAGGTAAGTGGTTGCAGCAAAGCGCTCTTTTTGTTTTTTCCGGTGTGGATGAGATAACCCTGTAAACCAAACAGCTCAGTGTAAATGTTGGCGATTACCGCTTTGTCGTTGTAGCGGATGGTGCGTAACACGATGCCCCGTGTTGTGTGCAACATCAGTTTACGATAAGTATTTTGGTTACGTGTGTTTGCGAACCATCTTCGTTGGAGGCAAACACCAAGTAAACACCGGTTGCTGCTTTTTCACCATCAAAACTTTTTCCGTTCCATACGGCTTGTCCGCCTTGGGCTTTGGTGGCATAAATGAGCTTTCCGCTGATGTCGGTGATTTTTACATCTGCATCTTTTACCAAACCTTTTATGGCAATTGGTCCATCGTAATCGTGATGCACAGGATTTGGATACGCATATACATCGTTAAAAATTTCACCGCCTTCGGTGGCTGTTCCTTTGTAAGAAACAATTCCTTTTTGTGTACCGATAAATACTTCGCCTGTTACATCATCAATAGCAAGACTAATGATGTTATTTGAAAAAAGCGGACTATTTTCTTCTGTGAAGTGAAGTAGTTCCTGTGTGCCGTCAGGCGACATGAGAAACACTCCGGCATTTTGAGTTCCAATCCATTTGCGGTTGCCGCCATCTACTGCTATGGCACTAACAATTTCGGTTTCAAAAAGGTATTGTGCGTAGCCGTCCTGTTCAATTAAAATCTGCTGTGCATCAAAGTTTCCGTTGCCGGAAAAAATTTCACCTGGCGAATAAAAAACTGCAATTCCTTTATCGGTTCCCACCCACACTTCTCCATCTAAATCTTCGGCAATGCTGTAGATGTAATTGCTGGGTAGTCCGCCATTGTTGGCTGCGGTGTTCATGCGTTTGTAGTTATCGTCTGAGGTGGTGCCGATGGTATAGTTGTCGTTAAAAACTAACAATCCGTTTCCATACGGCAGCATAAGCCATTTCTGGTTGTATGAGTCGATGATGAGGTCGCCCACAAGGTTTTGATTAAAAGCGTTTCCGGGATTATAGTTTTGCCAGTTTCCGTCTGTTTTAAAAACTGAAATTGGTTTGGTAACATTTGAATTTCCTACCCAAAGATTTCCGTCTAAATCAAAATCAAGTCCGCCAATTCTTATCCAGTCAATTCCGGTAAGCGGAAGCAAAGAAGAGTTTCCAGTGGTATCGTGCATAGCGGTTTGTGCGTTGTTGTTTATTTCCACAACACCATTAATCCAGGAACCTGCAAATACACGTGAAGGGTTTATCGGGTCAACTGCAACGCGGATAATGTCAACCACATTGTTTCCGTTATCGTCTTTCGGGTAAATGGTGTTCCAGTTGTTGTTGATGTAAGAAGCAACGCCTTCTGATTTAAACAGCGGACCCCAGGAGATATTTACCCCACCCGAAGCCACCCAGAGATTGCTGTTTTCAACCGACATATCAAAGGCTGTTGCAAAGCGAGGACCGTTGGGGTGCGTGTTTGAAAAATTCCAGATATCGGTGTTGTGAACCAGGCCTTGATTACCATCTGCAATCCATACATCGTTTATGCTTCTGGCAAATGCTTCGGATGGACGAGGGCCTTGATCGGCCAGACCGAAGTATTGATAAATAACAAGCACATTGGTGCCGCTGGCATCATACACGGTGAGGTTATAATTGCGGCAAACGGTCATGTTGTTATAACGCGAGGTTATGCTTTTTATATCGGGATGGCCAACGGTATCAAAGTAGTTCCAGTTGATGCCATCGTAAACATACAGGGTGTCGTTATCGTTTCCGGTTACCTGAATATTGGTGTAAATTTTACCGGCATGAAATTCTATTGCACTGTAAAGAGATACATCCTGAGCTGTTGGTGGCAGGTTGTTATATTTTGACCAGAAATTATAATTCGCAAGGTTGGATGCATTTACATCGGCATGATAAATTCCACCCGTTGTTGATGCATAAAATTCGTTTCCATTGCTGGTGATATCGGTTACATTTATATTGTCGCCATTAGGACCGATGTAGTAGGTGTCTTTAATTTCTTTCTTGATTAAATCCACCACTACAATTCCAAAACCGCAGGCTAAATATGCGTAGCTGTCTTTGAAAAATATTTTGTTGATGATTTTATTTCCCGGAATAATTTTACGCTTGATGTCGGGAATGTTGATGATGCGGTTGTCCTGAATTAAATCTATGTTGGCATTGGTGTAGGCAATTACCAGCGTGTTGGTAAGGCTGTCGTAATTAATGGTGCTGAAACCGATGTCGCTGAGGCCGGTGATTTTACTGAGCTTATCAACAGTTGTTTCTGATTTGCTGTAGTAAAACAAACCTTCTTCTGATGCGCAGTAAATGCGGTCGCCTGCTTCGGTTAAGGTTTTTGCGTTGGTGTAAGGTAAGTGGTCGCGCCATTGTCCAATGCCAACTCCTTGTGCAAACACAAGTGAATTGATAAGCGAAAAAAACAATGTGAGTGTGAGTTTGTTGTAGTGCATGAGCGGCAAATTTAGGATTTTAGTTTAAGTATATTCGCTGCCCTCTAAACGGTGTTTTTAAATTATTATTGTGAAGGCTAAAAATTTTTCTCGCAAAGGCGCAAAGGCGCAAAGTTTTGTTGTTGTCTGCTGCTTATTGTTTTTTGCTTCGTGCGGTAACCCAAAAGGTTTGTTGGAAGAAGGAACGATGCTTCCTGATTACACCGGATTTGCACCAACAAGCGATACGCTTACGCTTTCAACTTTTACTAAAGAAGAAAAAGTTTTGTTAGTAAATTTTTGGGCGGCATGGTGTGGTGATTGTTTGAAACATAATCCTGAATTGGTTCACACGAATTTAAAATATAGCGGCAAAAAATTTGGTGGACATGATTTTGAAATGGTGAGCATTTCGTTAGATCAGGATACGGGACTTTGGAAGCGCAGAATTGTACAACAAAATCTGAACTGGAAAAATCATATCACCGATGCGAAGGGCTGGGAGTCGGCACAACTAAAGCCTTTCAGCGTGCATGCAATACCATCAAACTATCTGGTTGACCACACAGGGAAAATAATTGCGGTGGATGTGGAGGGTGATGATGTGGGGAAAATACTGGAGAAATATTATTCTAAATAGTTCACCACAGATTACACAGATTAAAAAAGTAGTTTAAAATTTTTCGTCACACAATTAGTGTTAATCTGTGTAATCTGTGGCAACAAAAATTATTGTGTGCGGTAAACAATTCTAAAGCCTAAATCTTTCGACATCTGTCGATAGAGTTTATTCATCTCGCTTTCTATTTTGCGGATGTCTTGCCAGAACTGACACGTGTGGAAATACAAAATATCCAACGTCGTGCTTCTTAGAAAATCGATGTCTTTGGTGTAGCCCGAAATAGCAAGCGCTCCAGTTTTATTTAAAAAATTGTTGAGTCTGCGTTTGTTAATTCCCAACGTTTGGCAGCAACCGAAGTGAATTATTTTTCCTGCTAATTTTCCTTCTAATCTTTCGGCAAGCTCTTCCAGGTTGATGTGTTTATTTCCTACCTGAATGCTGTTGGGCAATCCGTGAAAAGCGTAGTAGTAAATAATGTATTTGTTGTATTTTTTTTTGCTGTATTCTAAACTTACGTGTGCAATTTCTTCGAGCGTTGCGCTGCGTTGGTAATAAAATTTTACGTCCATGTTCAAGTTCAGCAATTTCAGTGCGGGCTGAATGCTGTCGGTTTTGCGCATGTCTTTTTCCCAATGCCCTTCAATGCAAAAAATATCCTTCTTGTAGCTTTTGGTAATTACGTTTGCCATGGGTTGTAAAAAACAGTCTGCGAAAGTAGTAAAATCCGCTATATTTCCTAAAAAGATTAAGGATTAGATGATAGAAATTTGTTTTGAGGATAAAACAAGACTGCACTATGCTGTTTTTAGTTGTAAATTCCCCTACTTTCGCTCTCTCAACAATCCAAAAACATGACCATCCAAAACTACATCACCGAAAACAAAACCCGTTTCATCAACGAGCTGATAGACCTCTTAAGAATCCCCTCCATCAGTGCCGACCCTAACTATAAAGAAAGCGTATTCAAAACTGCCGATGAGGTAAAAAAACGCCTTGTTGAAGCAGGTGCCGATAACGTAGAAATCTGCCAGACCAAGGGCTACCCGGTGGTGTATGGCGAAAAAATAATCTCTCCCTCCTCCCCTACCGTGTTGGTTTACGGCCACTACGATGTGCAGCCACCCGATCCCTTGGATTTGTGGACTTCACCACCGTTTGAGCCCGTTATTAAGGACGAAAAAATTTATGCCCGTGGTGCCTGCGATGATAAAGGACAAATGTATATGCACATCAAAGCCTTTGAACTGATGATGAAAACCGATAGCCTGCCTTGTAACATTAAGTTCATGATTGAAGGCGAGGAAGAAGTAGGCAGCGACAACCTTGGCACATTTGTAAAAGCCAACAAAGAGCGTCTGAAAGCCGATGTGGTATTGATTTCCGACACGGGAATGATTGCCAATGATATTCCTTCCATCACCGTTGGCCTGCGCGGATTAAGCTATATGGAAGTAGAAGTTACCGGCCCTAACCGCGATTTACACTCAGGAATCTATGGCGGTGCGGTTGCAAACCCCATCAATATATTGTGCGAAATGATTGCTTCTCTGCACGATAAAGACAATAAAATAACCATCCCCGGATTTTACGATAACGTAGAAATACTAAGTACCGAAGAGCGTGCCGAAATGGCGAAAGCCCCCTTCAACCTTGACGAATACAAAAAGCATCTTGACCTTTCGGATATACATGGTGAAACGGATTACAGCACCAACGAGCGCGTTTCCATCCGTCCTACACTGGATGTAAACGGCATCTGGGGCGGCTATCAAGGCGAAGGCGCAAAAACAGTTATTGCTTCAAAAGCATCTGCAAAAATCTCCATGCGCTTAGTTCCCAACCAAACACCAGATGAAATAACAGCGTTGTTCACTAAGCATTTTATTTCCATTGCACCTAAGTCGGTGAAGGTAAAAGTTACTGCGCACCATGGCGGTGATGCAGCTGTTACGCCAACGGACTCTATTGCTTATAAAGCAGCAGATAAAGCCATGCAAACCACTTTCGGGAAAAAACCAATTCCGCAGCGTTCAGGCGGCAGCATTCCTATTGTTGCCCTGTTTGAAAAAGAGTTGGGCTTGAAAACAGTGTTGTTTGGTTTTGGTTTAGATTCAGACGCCATCCACTCGCCTAACGAGCATTACGGAGTGTTCAACTACCTCAAAGGCATTGAAACCATTCCGCACTTTTTCAAGAATTTTGCGGAGATGAGTAAATAGATTTTTACCACTAAGGGCAGAAGAACACAAGGTTTTTGCTAAGCATTTTCTTTGTGCCCTTGTGTCCTTAGTGGTAAACCCCCTTTATTAAACCTTCTTTAAATCCTTCTGTCCAAAAACTTCTGTTAAAAATATTCTATTATTTTCACGCAATAAAATAATATGACATGCTCAATAAAACACTTTGGTTGCCGCTTGTTTTAATGCTGGCAATTTTTTCTTCCTGCACCAAACACGAGGAAGTGTTAATTCCCAACAACGTTCCCCCCCTCGACAGTACGCTGTCAAGCATAGTCATTGAAACCTATGTAAACAAAGCCTATATCAGCGTGCTCGGTCGCAAACCCAGCGACACCGAAAAAGCAGAAGGGACAACAGTACTTGAGTCCGGTGCATTGTCACAAACTAGCCGCGAAGCATTTATACAATCCGTTCTTGACCAGCCCGAGTATTATGAAAACCTTTACAAAAACTACTACACCTACCTGCTTGTAAACTTTGATACAGCTCAAACAACCTTCTTTATTGGTTTATATCAAAACCTTATTACCCAACCCGAATATGCCCAATAT
>CAMBRL010000002.1 GCA_945870105.1 Chitinophaga pinensis | reverse complement strand
ATGGCTGTTTTGTTTTATTATCGGTAACTTTACCCGTGATTGTTTTTTCCTGAGCAGAAACGCTAAGGCTTAACAGCCCTGCAAAAATGAAAAACAATGAAAATTGTAACAGTCTTTTCATAGTGGTTTGAATTATTGATTTTATGGTTTGGTTAAGTAATTGTTATTATTCTGAGGCGGCTAAAAGTAGTAAAATTTTGATTCTTGCAACAAATACCTCATTTTTCTTTGGCATAACTAAACGATTACAAATGCGTCCTCTTTTTTCTATACTACTGCTCAGTCTGTTGTTCGCCTCAGCTTCGCAAGCCCAGATAGGCAAGAGGTTCAAATTTTCAACCGGCTATAGTGCTTATTTGCTGGAGACGGGAACCAAAGTTTCTCCTGCTCATGCTTTTGGAATAAGCCCGCAGTTTAACCTGTGGCAGCCAAGGGGTAATTTCAGCGTTGCCTTTGTTTCGCCCATTACGGCAGGAGTACATTTCCGCACCAAGGTTTTGGGCAATATGTTTTTCTTCAGCGATATTCCCCTGATGGGCGAGATTAATTACGGGCATTTTGCCACCAGGGATTTCCGCAAATGGTGGGGAGTTTTTGCGGGTGCCGGTTACAGCTTTCAGTCGGTGGGAACGCGCTGGCAATACGGAGCTAATGTAAGTGCAGGTTTTCGTTTCGGGCTATTCGGCAAATCGTTTACGGTGAGGTATGCACGGTTTTTTGGCGAGAATTTCGGAGATTATCTTTCGCACCGCTTAACATTGGAAATTAATCTGGGCAGATTCTTAAAAGATGTGGCTTCTAAAAACAAGCTGCAAAAGTTTGAGCGGCCGTTTCAATGATTTTTAACCGCAAAGTGCGGAAAGGAAAGCCCGCAAAGGCCGCTAAGTGATTTTGCCTTTGCGCCTCTTTGCGAAAAATCTTTGCGTTCTTTGCGGTTAATCTACTTTTGTCAAAAAATATTCCGTGAAAAAATTACTCTTAGCTCTTTCTTTTTGTGCTGTTTTAGTTGCCTGCAAAACACCCAAACAATCAACTCAGACCAACCCCGATAACTACACGACTGCTGAACCCAAAACTGAAACAGTTGTAGCTCCCGCCACTGCTGTAACCCAGGATTCGCTGTTTGTTTACCTTGAGCGCACCCCTTGTTACGGACAATGCCCCATGTATAAATTCAAAATTTACAACTCGGGCTATGCGCTGTATGAAGGCAAGCGCTTTGTAGAAAAAATTGGTCTGTACGAAACACACCTGAGCGCGGCTGCTCTGCAAGAAATAAAAACAAAAGTAAACGACATCAATTATTTCGGTTTCAGAGACCAGTACCCGAAAACAGCTTCAGATTTTCCTTCGGTAAAAACGGCAATAATTTTAGACGGCAAACGCAAGGAAATTATGAACGGAACAGGGGCACCCTCGGCTTTAAAAGAATTTGAAGCCTACTTAGATTCGCTTAAGGATGGGGCGGTGTGGAAGCAGGTGCATTAATTATCTACTGCGCCCTCTCCAACACAATCGGCTTAATAGTAGTAGCCACCTCGTGCGCACCCAGCGGAAGGTCAACACTTAGTTTATAAGGTTTGTAGCCCTCGTGCTCCACGGTTAGTTCGTAAGCATTTTTTCCGGGCAGCATAATAAAGTAGTTGCCTTCTTCATCACTTTGAATTTCGGTTTCTGCCTTGCCCGAGTTTTTGTTCGTTATTTTTATGGTAACCGAAAGTTTGGCTGCATCGTGCGCACTTATTACTTCGCCTTTTAATATGCTGAGGTTCGATTTTTCTTTTGCATCACCCGTTTTCAATCCGTAGTTGCTCATGTCAATTTCGTAAATATCAAACTCGCCCTCGCCATCGGGGCGTATGCTGCTGAAGTAGGCGCGACCTGTTTCGGTGTTCAGCACAAAGTCAATATCATCGCCCAGTGAGTTAATGGGGTAGCCCATGTTTTCGGGTTGGCTCCATTCGCCTTTTTCGTTTTTCACAGTCTTAAAAATATCGTAGCCGCCCATGTTCATGTGTCCTTTTGAACTGAAGAAAAGTGTTTTGCCATCAGGATGTGCAAACACACTTATCTCATCGTCATCCGAGTTTACAATTTCGCCCAGGTTCACCGGTTTTTCCCATTCGTTTTTGCTTATTCTTTTTGATACCCAGATATCGCCATTGCCCTGTCCGCCTTTGCGCTCACTGCAGAAATAAAGGTGTTTGCCGTCAGCACTCAGACTGGCATAACTTTCCCAATACGTTGAGTTGATTCCTTCCATCGGTTTGGCGCTGCTCCATTTCTCGGAAGTGCTTTTCTTGGAAACATAAATGTCGCCACCGTTCTCGTTTTTGTACATAAAAATCTGTTTTCCGTCAGGCGAAATACTGAGGCAGGCATCGTGCTCAACGCCATTGATAGCGCCCGGAGCCATTACCGCATCTACCCAATCGTGAATGGTATCGTTCCAAAAAGTGATGTACACATCTTCATAAAATCCCTGATCGTTTACATCTACGCCCACTACTTTTCCCTCGCCTCTGCGCGAAGTAAATACCATCACCTTTTGGTCGGCAGTCAGTGATGGATGGTAATCGTTGTACTTAGAATTGATAGGCGTTCCGGGATTGCTGATAACCACATTCACCGGTCGTGCCAACAGTTCCTGTGCAGTTTTCACCTGTGCGATAAGCGTGTTTATTTCTTCCATTTGAGGCTTCTTCAAATCCTGTGCGCGGTATTTTTCATACTGCTCCAAAGCCTTGTCTAAGTTGGCAAGTGCCTGATTTGTTTTGCCCAGAAACAGGTATAGATCAATATCAACCGCGTTGTTAGCTTTTTCGGCAGCATTGAATTTTTCAAGCGCCAGTTCATATTCTTTCAGTGCAAAATGTGCCTCGCCCATGCGGTAATTCAACATGGCATCATCGGGAGCTTTTGCAAATTCTTCGCGGTAAATACGGAGCGCACCGTTGAAATCTTTTTCATTGTATTTCAGGCGCGCAGCAGTCATTTTCAGTTTGTCGGCTGTGGCGGTTTGAGCGTAGGCCGCAGGCTGTAAGCAGTAAACGGTAAGCAGTAGTGCGAAGAAGTATTTCATGGTGTTGTGTTTTAAATCCGTAGCTAAGGTAAATAAGATATTAAGAACTAGTAGTGATTTTTATCAGCAAAGGCTATGAATAGTTTCATTGCTCTTTTCTTCTCCTCGTCCAACTCATAGCTGATGTTTTCGGTCAGGTATTTTTTTGCTTCTGCTTTGCTGATAATAGAAGGTGGAAATTCTTCCAGCGTTTTGTCAATATTATCCAAACCGTTTTTAAGTGCGTTGTTAAAGTCGGTAATAAATTTGGCAGGAAGATTTTTATTGGCCACCCAGCACGCAAAGACAAAAGGCAGGCCGGTGAAGTTTTTCCACTCTTCACTAAGGTCAAAAGCCTCACCCCGACCCTCTCCAAAGGAGAGGGAGAACGTGCGGTCGCCAATAACAACCGCAGCAGTTGTTCCTTTAATGTTCTGCTCAAACCCCACTTCTGCATTCACAAATTCAGGATTTATTTTCCAGTATTCTTTGGCAAGAATTTTTACCAGCATCACCGAAGTGCGGCTTTGGTAATCCAGCAAAATGGTTTTTATTTCGTTGAGCGGAACTTCGCTGAAGAGACAAACCGTTCTTACTTTTCCATTGGCACCAATGCAATAATCACTGATGATGTTTGCATGTGTAACTTGTGAAATAGCGGCCACCGGAATAAGGCCAATATCTACTTTTCCGCTGATTAATTTCTCGGCACACACCGAAGGAATGTCTAATGAAATGTCGCACTCATTTTTCAGCGCAGAATGATTGAGGCCATAAACAAAAGGCAACGAATTAAGATAAGAAACAGCAGAGATGCGGATTTTTTCCATCAGGCGCAAAAGTAGTATTTACCATTCGTCATGCTGAACTTGTTTCAGCATCTTATTATAAGACCCTAAATCAAGTTCAGGGTGACGTTATTCAACTGCTTCAACTTCCATCAGTGCACTTACTAAATAAGTATGTCGGGTTCCTGCTTCCAAACACTTAAAACGTGTGCGTTGTTTTTCGCCTTTGATAAAAACTTTACCATTTGCGATTTTAAATGTTGCTCCGTGCGGCAATTCTTCCAGATGTACGGAATGATTGTGTGTATCGTAACGTTTCAACACCCGCATCAGGTGCAGGTCTGAACAACTGGAAGCCGCAGGGTTACGCATGTATTTATCAATAGCATGGTGCACATCATCAGGGAAAATGTTTTGCTTCAGCAGCGGCAACATCAACTCCTGAAAATCTTTTTTCCATTCGGCACCATGTGGTTTTACACGATTTTTATTCTTGTCCCAATTGGTGAGGTGGGCCACTTCATGCACCAGCGTAATCAGAAAAGCAAATTTATTCAGGTCGTGGTTGATGGTGATAAAATGTCCGCGCCCGTCAAATGGCGGACGGTAGTCACCCAGCTTGGTATTGCGTTTGCGCTTAATGCGCATCCGGAATTTGTACTGCTCAATCCAAACCAAAACCATATCCACCGTTTGCTCTGGAATGTATTTGGCGATGATTTCGCGGTCGGTGCGTTTGGGCTTTTGCATGGTGCAAAAATAACCACTAAGACCACTAAGTTCACAAGTTTGAGTGGGCCTCAGTGAACTTGTGTTCTTAGTGGTAAAATTATTTCATCAACTGGTAAACCACCAGTGCCGAAAAGTAGGCAAGGAAACTCATGTATGCAAACTGCAGAGCTGGCCATTTCCAGCTTTTGGTTTCGCTGTAAACAATGGCAATGGTGCTCATGCACTGCATGGCAAAAGCATAAAATATCATCAGCGAAAAAGCTACTGCGGTTGAGTAGCGTTTTTCTCCCGTTTCGGGATTTATTTCTGCCTGCATTTTTTCGCGGATAGACATAGTATTGTTTTCATCGCCCACGCTGTAAATGGTGGCCATGGTTCCTACAAATACTTCGCGGGCGGCAAAGGAAGTAACCAACGCAATTCCTATTTTCCAATCAAACCCCAGCGGACGGATAACAGGCTCCATAGCATGACCCATGATGCCTGCATAACTCTGTTCTAACTTTTCAGTAGCAATCAGTTTTTCCAGTTCTTCGGGTGAATGTTGTTGTGAAAATTCGAGAGGGCGGAAATGTTCTTCAATTTTCTGAAATCGATCGCCCGGAGCATGTGACGAAAGTACCCACAGCACAATGGAAATAGCAACAATTACTTTCCCCGCCTCAAACACAAATACTTTTACTTTTTCCAGAATTCCCAACCCCACCGAGCTCCAGCGCGGTGCGCGATACACCGGTAATTCCATAATGAAGAAACTACGTTCGCGTGCTTTGATAATAAACTTCATCAGCAGTGCTGTAAGTATGGCGGCTATAAAACCAATCATGTAAAGTGCCATCAAAATAACTCCTTGAAGATTTAAAAAACCAAATACTTTTTCAGAAGGAACAACCAATGAGATTAGCAGCGTGTAAACAGGTAAGCGTGCCGAGCAACTCATCAGTGGCGTTACCATAATCGTGATAATTCTTTCCTTCCAATTGGGAATGGTGCGCGTTGCCATAATAGCAGGAACGGCACAGGCAACACCGCTTATGAGCGGAATAACAGAGCGCCCGTTCAATCCAAATTTGCGAAGTAAACGGTCGGTGATAAAACTAACACGCGCCATGTAGCCAGTGTCTTCCAATATGCCGATAAAGGCAAACAACAACGCTATCTGCGGAATAAAAACCACCACACCACTGATGCCGGCAAGAATTCCGTTTACCAATAATTTGGTCAGCATTCCTGCGGGAAGGTGGTTCAATAAAAATTCTTCACCTGCTGAAAAAAGCTGTTCAATCAATTCCATCGGGTAAGCCGACCACGAAAAAATGGATTGAAAAACCAAAAACAACACCGCGAAAAAAATCAGGAAGCCATAAATGCGGTGCGTAAGAATATCATCTATTTTTTTGGTGACAGATGAACCGACTCCGCTTTCTTTTTTGGCAACTGTCTTTTTCAGAATTTCTCCAATTGCTTTGTAACGTTGAATAGTTTCGGTGCGCTGTTTTTTGGCTTTATCGGGTTCGTTAGTTTCTTCACTGAGAATTTTTTTCTTCGGAAGTTCAAGCGGTTCAATCAATGCAAGCTTCAGTTCTTCAATTCCTTTTGCATCGCGGGCGGTAACGGCAAATATTTTTATTCCCAGTTCTTCAGCAAGTTTGGCAACATCAATTGCTTCATCGCTTTTCTCCAGCAAGTCAATCATGTTCAGCACCAGAATTACCGGAATTCCGGTGTCCATAATTTGTGTGCATAAAAACAAACTGCGTCTGATATTGGTAGCATCGGCAACATATAAAACTACATAGGGATGCACCGAATTATTTTTGTCGTGCAGCACATCGGGTAAAACTTTTTCATCTTCCGAAAGTGCATTAAGGCTGTAAGAACCCGGGAAATCAATAAACTCAACAGCTATGTTTTTGATTTTCGCAAAGCCCGATTTTTTGTCAACCGTAACACCCGGAAAATTCCCGATCTTCTGATTAAGGCCCGTGAGAATATTGAACAGAGTGCTTTTCCCGCTGTTGGGATTTCCGGCAAGGGCAACTTTTAAGGTTTTCTCAGCAGCCACTTTATTTATTTTCTGTTGTAGAAATTAAAATGCTCTCTGCTTCTGAAAATCTTAAACAAAGCGAATAACCCGAAACCCGGATAGCAATCGGGTCTCCCAATGGAGCAATGCGCTCCAGTAAAATTTCTTCACCGGGAACACACCCCATTTCTAAAAAGCGCAGCGATAGATCATCATCGCTGAAATCTTTTATAATGGCAGTTTGGCCCGGTTTAAGTTCGGAGAGTTTCATGTTTGTCTTGTCCGTCACACTGAACTTGTTTCAGGGTCTCTTCATAGGATGCTGAAACAACTTCAGCATGACGGGGAGCGCGAAAATACCCAAAAAATCAGGAGGGCTTGCTACCGCTTTTAAGGTATATGGCAGCGGCAGGTTCAGGTAGGTTTTTCTCTTTTAACATTCCATGCGGACAATCGCAACCTTTGCTTGGTGCGCGCTTTCGGGAGCAGGAAGTTGTAATAATTGCGAGAGCCAGCAATAAGAAAATTTTACCGCAAAGGGCACAAAGGAAAGCCCGCAAAGAGTTTGTATTCTCTTGGCTGTTTTCTTTGCGAAAGACTTCGCGTTCTTTGCGGTTAAAGTTCATACTATTCAAACGCCAATTATACAGTTTTATTTTCTTTTTTATTTGCCAGTTGCCCGCAGGCAGCATCAATGTCTTTACCGCGACTTCTGCGCACGTTTACAATAATATTTCTGTTCTCTAAATAATTGCAGAACTCTTTAATGTTACGCTCATCCGCTTTCTGAAACTCACCGTCTTCAATAGCATTGTATTCAATCACATTCACCTTACAGGGAACAAGTTTGCAAAACTCAGCCAACTCACGTGCATCTTCAACTTTATCGTTAAAATCTTTTAAAATGATGTATTCAAAAGTCGGTCGAGTTCCTGTTTTTTCGTAAAAATATTGCAGCGCTTCAGCCAATACTTCTAATGAATTGGTATCATTGATGGGCATAATCTGGCTACGCTTTTCATCATTGGCAGCATGCAGTGAAAGTGCAAGGTTAAATTTTACATCATCGTCAGCCAGCTTCTTAATCATCTTGGCAATTCCGGCAGTGGAAACGGTAATGCGTTGCGGAGAAATATTTAGCCCGTCAGGCGAAGTAATGCGCTCAATAGATTTCAGAACATTGGCATAGTTCAGCAATGGTTCGCCCATGCCCATATACACAATGTTCGAAAGCGGTATTTCGTATTTGTCTATCGCAAGATTTCGCAGTTGTGCCACCTGGTCGTAAATCTCGTCAGCATTGAGGTTGCGCAGGCGTTCTAATTTTCCTGTCGCGCAAAACTTACATGTTAAGCTGCAGCCAACCTGTGAAGAAATGCAGGCCGTCATACGCGAAGTGGTAGGAATTAAAACACCTTCCACCACCTTGCCGTCAAATAACTTAAAAGCAGTTTTTATGGTGCGGTCGTTGCTTATCTGCATCAAATCTATCTCAGCTGCATTGATTTCAAAGTTTTCTTTCAGCAATCCGCGCAGCGCAATTGACAAATTACTCATATCGTCAAACGAGCGAACTGATTTCTGCCACAACCACTCATAAACCTGTTTTGCGCGGAAAGGTTTTTCTCCGTTTTCCGACAAAAAGGTTTTGATTTCTTCCAGCGAAACCGCACGTATGTCTTTCTTTTCAGCTATTTCAGGCATGGGACAAAGGTAGGGAATTGACACTATATTTTGTTACTGGTTTTGTATTTCAAGTCCATTACGTATCTTTGCGCTAGTTCTTTAACATTACTTATCAAGAAAGACTGAGGGAAAGGCCCTTTGACGTCTTGGCAACCCGCCCGAAAGGAGAAGGTGCCAACTCCTCTCGCCTAAGGCGAGATAGATAAGCAGAAACAGGTTTTTAAAAATATCCAACCCTTCTGCTAAACAGAGGGGTTTTTTGTTTTGTGGTGTTTATAGAATGCTGATTTTATGAACTATTATGGCAGATATTTATAAAGATTTAGAAAAAAGAATTTTAGTCTTGGATGGCGCAATGGGCACCATGATTCAGCGCTACAATCTTTCGGAAGAAGATTTCAGGGGTGAGCGCTTTAAAGACCATTCACATTTACTGAAAGGCAATAACGACTTGCTTTCCATCACTCGTCCCGATATTATAAAAGCTATTCATGCCGAATATTTTGAAGCCGGAGCTGATATTGCCGAGACAAATACATTTTCAGGAACATGGATTGCGCAGGCTGATTACAAATTAGAATCTGCTGTTTACGACATAAATTTCCAGAGTGCAAAAATTGCCCGTCAAGTGGCGGATGAGTTCAACAAGAAAAATCCTGAGAAACCACGTTTTGTCGCAGGTGCAATGGGTCCAACCAACCGCACAGCTTCTATGTCACCCAATGTAAATGACCCAGGGTTTCGTGCCATCACGTTTGATGAATTAGTGGATGCGTATACCGAACAAGTGAAGGGATTAATTGACGGTGGCGTTGATATGTTGCTGATTGAAACTGTTTTTGATACGCTCAATTGCAAAGCGGCTCTGTATGCGGTTGACCAGTATTTTGAAACTATTGGAAAGAAATTGCCGGTTATGGTTTCAGGAACAATTACGGATGGAAGCGGCAGAACTTTATCGGGGCAAACGGTTGAAGCTTTTCTGAATTCTGTTTCGCACATTCCTTTATTGAGTATTGGTTTTAATTGCGCATTGGGTGCAAAGCAATTGCGACCGCATATTCAGACATTATCTAAGAATTCAACGTTCAGAGTAAGTGCATATCCTAACGCAGGATTGCCCAATGCTTTTGGTGAATATGATGAAACACCTGAAGAAACTGCAGCACAGATTGAAGACTGGCTGCAAAATAATTTTGTGAATATTGTAGGTGGTTGTTGCGGTACAACACCTGACCATATCCGTGCAATTGCAAAAGTTGCCGCAAAATATCCTCCACGCCAAAAACCACATATAGACCCACTTCCACGTTATAGCGGATTGGAACCTCTTACCATTTTCAAAGAAAGCAATTTTGTAAATGTGGGTGAACGAACCAACGTGACAGGCTCGCGCAAATTCGCAAAACTGATCATTGATGGCAAATACGAGGATGCGCTTGTAGTTGCCAGAAGCCAGGTAGAAGGCGGTGCGCAGATGATTGATGTGAACATGGATGAAGGAATGTTGGACAGCGAAAAAGCGATGACAACATTTCTGCATCTTATCGCTTCCGAGCCGGATATTGCCAAACTTCCCATTATGATTGACAGCAGTAAATGGAGTGTTATTGAAGCAGGGCTGAAATGTGTGCAGGGAAAATCGGTAGTGAATTCCATTTCACTGAAAGAAGGTGAAGAAAAATTTATTGCAGTAGCTAAAAAAGTAAAACGCTACGGAGCCGCTGTGATTGTGATGGCATTCGATGAGTTGGGACAAGCTGATTCGTATGAAAAAAGAATTTCGGTTTGTGAACGTGCCTACAAAATACTGACAGAAAAAGTTGGCTTTTCACCTGAAGACATAATCTTTGACCCGAACATTCTCACCGTTGCCACTGGTATTGAAGACCACAATAATTATGCTGTTGATTTTATCCGTGCAACCAAATGGATAAAACAACATTTGCCGGGAGCGAAGGTGAGCGGTGGTGTGAGCAATATTTCATTCTCGTTTCGTGGTAATGATTTAGTGCGTGAGGCTATGCACTCAGCATTTTTATATCATGCAATCAAAGCGGGATTGGATATGGGAATTGTGAATGCCGGTCAATTAGAACTGTATGAAAGTATCCCGAAAGATTTATTGGAAAGAGTGGAAGATGTTTTGCTGAATCGCAGACAGGATGCAACGGAGCGACTTGTTGAGTATGCAGAAACAATCAAAGCAAAAGGGAAAGTTCAGGTGAGAGATGATGCCTGGAGAAACACAACTGTTGAAGAACGACTGAAACATTCTTTGGTGAAAGGAATTGTGGAATTCATTGATGTGGACATAGAAGAAGCGCGTCAGAAATATCCGAAACCATTGCACATTATTGAAGGTCCGTTGATGGATGGAATGAATGTGGTGGGTGATTTATTCGGAGCGGGAAAAATGTTCTTGCCACAGGTGGTAAAAAGTGCACGTGTTATGAAAAAAGCCGTGGCTTATCTTCTTCCCTTTATGGATGCCGAAAAGAAAGATGGAGCAAGTTCTTCTGCGGGTAAAGTGCTGATGGCAACAGTAAAAGGCGATGTGCATGACATTGGAAAAAATATTGTAGGCGTAGTGTTAGGCTGCAATAATTACGAAGTGATTGATATGGGCGTAATGGTTCCGTGTGAGAAAATTCTGGAAACTGCTATCCGAGAAAAAGTAGATGTGATTGGCTTGAGCGGATTGATAACTCCCTCATTGGACGAGATGGTTTTTGTTGCAAAAGAGATGGAGAGACTTGGCTTTAAAATTCCTTTGCTGATAGGAGGAGCAACTACTTCACGTGTGCACACTGCGGTGAAAGTTCAGCCGCATTACAGCGGAAATACCGTTCACGTATTGGATGCTAGCCGCTCTGTTCCTGTGGTTGGAAGTTTGCTGAGCCCCGAGCAGGAAAAGATTTATTCGCTAGCGATTAAAAACGAATACGAAGTATTGCGTGAGCATCATCGTAAATCGCAATCTGCAAAAGAATTTGTTTCAATTGAAGTCGCAAGAAAAAACAAATTCAACATTGATTGGAAAGCCGAAGACATTGCCAAGCCAACTTTCACAGGAGTAAAGACATTTGAAAATTACCCGTTGGAAGAATTAGTTCCTTACATTGACTGGACGCCTTTCTTCCAGACGTGGGAATTGGCGGGGCGTTTCCCCAAAATATTAGAAGATGAAGTAGTTGGAGTAGAAGCCAAAAAACTTTACAACGATGCTCAGGCATTACTGAAAAAAGTTGTGGAAGAAAAATGGATTTCAGCAAACGCAGTCATTGGATTTTGGCAAGCAAATGCGACTGGAGATGATATTGAATTAGAAAACGGAACAGTTCTTCACTCCCTTCGTCAGCAAACGAAAAAAACTGCATCTGCACCCAATATTGCGTTGGCAGATTTTATTGCTCCTAAAGAAAGTGGCTTACAAGATTACATCGGAGCATTTGCAGTTACCGCAGGAATCGGAATAGAAAAATGGATTGAGAAATTTGAAAAAGATCATGATGATTACAACAGCATCATGCTTAAAGCCCTTGCCGACAGGCTTGCAGAAGCTTTTGCAGAGCGCATGCACGAACGTGTGAGAAAAGAATTCTGGGCGTATGATAAAAGTGAAACACTGAACACAGAAGAATTAATTTCTGAAAAGTATCGCGGCATTCGCCCTGCCGCAGGTTATCCTGCCTGTCCTGACCACACCGAGAAGCCAATCATTTTCAATTTGCTTGATGCCGAAAAAAATGCAGGAATAAAACTGACTGAAAGTTTTGCGATGTACCCGACTGCTGCTGTCAGCGGTTTGTATTTTGCGCATCCTGAGAGCAAATACTTCGGACTTGGAAAAATCACAAAAGACCAAGTGGAAGATTATGCAAAACGCAAAGGGATGACCTTTGATGAAGCGGAGCGTTGGCTAAGTCCCAACCTTGGTTATTAGTGCAGAACTACAATTTTCTTTACTCTCAGATTATCTCCATTCCTGATAGTGAGAAAATAAATTCCATCGGCTAATTCAGTTGCAGGAATATCAGTTCGTGCAGTTTTAGAAACAAAGGATTTTACAACCTGTTTTCCTGTTATATCAACAACTGAAATTGTGTTAGACGGATTTTTCTCAGGCACTGAAAACGAAATAAAATCAGTTGCGGGATTTGAAAACACGTTCACATTTTCATTTGCAAAAATATTTTCTTCCACTTCTAAAGCGGTAAACCAACCCAGCGAAAAGTCATCAAAAATAAAATAAGAACCGGGTGTTGCGGTGTTAAGCACGGTATCCTGTATGCCAATGAGAATACCAATTTCAGCAGCGGCACTGTCGCCCGGAAGATAGGTGATAGGGATTGCAATGGGGGTGTACGTTGCTGCAGCATCAGTAATTTTAGTAAGGATAAACCCAGCTGGATAGCCAGTTGCAGTATTCAATTGAGCAGTCACCACAATTACATCGTTATTCAGCTTGTTAAATTTGTAGTAAAAGTTTAGGGTTGCATAGTTTTGATTAATCTCAAAAAGACTTCCAGAATAAGAGCCAAAGTTTGGTGCTGTCCAGGTGTTGTAATTGGTAACCTCTCCTTTCACGGCAGAAAGCCCGGAATGTGCATCTGACGATTGTGTTATTGGGGTGGTAAGACTTACAACATTGTTGCTGTTCCAACCATCAGCTTCCGCATCTGTCCAGTTTTCAAAACTGAAATTTGGAAAAACGTATTGAGCAAAAAGTGAATGAATGCTGATGCTGAATAAAATCAGGAGTAGTGGTTTTTTCATGATTGATTTTTAATGTTTCGTAAATATAGAAATAAAAAAAGCCTCTCGTTTATAACGAGAGGCTTTTTTATGATTTATAAAACCAGATTTACTTTATCACCACCTTAGTAGTAGCCGAACCTTTTTCAAAATCAATATTCACCGTGTAAATACCGGGAGCGTATTTAGTGCCATCGATATTAACTTTGTTCAGATTCAGGTTTGAGTAAGCAAAAATGCTGCGCCCGGTAACATCAAACATACGAATGTTGCGTATGTTGTTTCCTGTAACTGCACCGCTGATGGTAAATGTTCCGTCAGCAGGGTTAGGGAAAACAGTTACTTCCTGAATGTTGGATTCTTCTACAGCAGAGAAGTTGCAAGTACCCAATGGAGATAGAACTGCATAAGCGCGGGGAGCAAGATACCCCATGATACTATCAATATAGCTTTTTGCTTTTGTTTCACTCATATCAGGATTAGTCAACAAACCGTTTGCATGACGAACACAAGTTGTATCCCACCAATCCCAAGGACCGGCTTGTTGGCCAGGAACTACAAAAGGAAATAATCCTTCAAAACCATCATTTACTAAATCAGCACGTTGTGTGTATGCATCGTTAAAATTTGCATTTGCAAAAATATCATTGTTCCCAAGCATGTTTGCTCTGCGCACAGCATCATAAGAGCCGCTAACTTCTACCACAAAATCTCCTGTAGTAGGCACAATAACTTGTCCGAAACCATAAGGAGCAAATGGATCGCTTGGGCAATGGAATGCTACAACAGGAGCTTCTCCTGCTTCCATCCATGATGAATCGCCTAACGCTCCTCCCATGTTAAAAATCATTTGTGCTTCTGAGCTTAATCCCGGGTAATTTTCAATGTTATTAGGAATGGTTCCGCCAAAGCCATCATAGTTTCCGTAAATTAAGGTGTCAACATAAGGCTCTCCTGTATTCGCATTCTGAAATTTATCTAAATAAATTTCGTCAGGCTTATTGAGTGCGCCATAAGCCAATGCAACATAACCACCTGATCCGTAACCGCCAACAATTACTTTACCAGGGTCACTATTCCAATAGCCCATTGTATTAGCATCGTTGCGGAAATAACGTACTGCGGTTTTAGCATCAATAAGGGCGCGATAAACAGCTTGTAGTAATGTGCTTGTGCGGGTATCCTGATCGGTGCTAACAGCGTTCCAGCCTTGACGGTAAGATACGGCTGCTGCTATATAACCTCTTTTAGCAAAACGTGTACATGTTTCTTTAATTACACTGTCTTTGCGGGTGCCTGTGCACTGTCCGTTTACAGGAGGAGGTAAAAAACTTCCTGTATGAAGAACAATAACTACAGGACGGCAAACAGTTGCATCATCATTTGCAGGTTGGTAAACATCCATAAAAAGGTCAATAAGTGTTGGAGTTCCCGGAAGGGTTGAATAATTTGCTCCGTATTTTACGTCAGTTGTTACCTGAACTTCGGTAAATACTTCATCCAGGTAGCGTTGCTGCCCGAAAGAATAAAATGCAGTTGTCAGCATCAGTAATAAAGCCGACACGTGTAAATGTTTTTTCATGTTTTTTTAGTTTAATGGTTATATGTTAATGCTGCGAAGGTAATAATTACATTGAAATTGAATTTCAATTGGTTCACAAAATTGAATGTTGTGTAAATAAAAAAGCCCAACCGTTTAACTGGTGGGGCTTTTTTATTTATTAATTCAAATCAATTATTCAATAACAACCTTTGTTGAAACTGAACCTTTATCCAAATCAATATTCATGAAATAAACGCCCGGAGCGAAAGCATTTCCGTCAATTGAAAGTTTTGAAGTATTCAGGTTGAACTCATTGATAATAGTGCGTCCAGCTAAATCAAACATGCGGATACTGCGAATGTTATTTCCGTTTTCAAAACCTGAAACGGTAAAAATTCCGGTAGCAGGGTTAGGGTAAACCAACACGCTTTCTTGTGCATTGTTTTCTTCAACACCAATGTATTGGCAACCTCCCAGTTGCAGTGCGCAAACAATACGTGGTGCAAGGTATCCTTGAATACTGTCAATATAAGCCAACGCTTTTGTTTTGCTCATGTCAGGATTGGTAAGCAAGCTGTTGGTGTTGTTAGGACAGTTTGGATCCCACCATTCCCATGGAGCGCTTTCGGCAGTCGGGCGAACAAAAGGAAATAGTCCTTCCAGTTGGCTCACAGGTAAACCATTCAGGTTGGTAGCAGCATTTGAAGGGTTTAGAGCTGCCATTGCTCTTGCAGTATAAGGGTCATTGAACAAAACGTTATCAAAAACATCCTGATTGCTTGAGTCATTTGCAAGGCGGATAGCTTCGTAAGAACCGCTTACTTCCACCACAAAGTCACCTGTGGTAGGTACAATTACAGAACCAAAACCATAAGGAGCAAATGGATCGTTAGGTACATGGAAAGCCACCATCGGAGGCTCATTGCCTTCTAACCAGGTTGAGTCTCCCAAAGCACCACCCATATTAAAAATAAACTGAACCTCAGAATTGATACCAGGAAGGTTTTCCAAGTTCAAAGGACTCCCTGGAATAGAACCAAAACCTTCAAAGTCGCCTGAGTAGGCGGTATTGATGTAAGGAACACCGGTTGTAGCATTTGTAAATTTATCCAGGTAAATCTCGGTAGTATCGTTTAAGGTTGAGTATGCATTTGCTAAGTAGCCGCCCGAACCTTGTCCGCCTACAATAATTTTTCCGGGGTTAATTCCGTAAGAGTTGGCAAGTGAATCTGCATCGTAACGGAAAAAACGAACCGCATTATGTGCATCCTGTAAACCACGGTAAACAGCATTGATAAGTGTTGAGGTACGCACATCTTGATCACCACTAACCGGATTCCAGCCCAAACGATAAGAAATGGCTGCAACTACATACCCTCTTTTTGCAAAGCGGGTGCACATTTCTACTGTTGCGCTGTCTTTGCGGCTTCCTGAACAGGTTCCGTTTACAGGGTAAGGCAGAAAACTTCCGGTGTGCAGATACACGATCAAAGGTCTGCTGGTTACGTTGTCGCCCGATGGAGAGTAAACATCCATTTTAAGGTTCTGAGATGCCGGTGCTCCGCTTAAAACCGAAATGTTGGTGCCGTACTGAATGGAAGTGTCAACGTCAACATCGGTAAAGATTTCGTCCCAGTAGCGTTGCTGCGCAAACGCACCTGACGTTGCAGTTAAGGCAAAAACTGCAATAGTTAATTGTAAAATTTTTTTCATGTTTTTTTGTTTTAGGTTATTATTAATTTACACGAAGGTAATAATTACATTCAAATTCAAAGCCTCATTATATTCGTGCAAAATTTCCAGACATGATACACCCTCTCCGCAAATACGAAAACATTCACATTCCACTCTGGCTGTTAAAAGATACCTGTTGGATGATGGAATGGAAAACACTTGGCGTAATAATGATTGTGCCCACCATTTTTGTGGCAGCATTATTAACCTGTCGAACAAAAGGGGAGGAGGAGTTTTATGTAAATCTTGCCATCCTTGCATGGATTAGTGCCAACGCTTTCTGGATGTGCTGCGAGTTTTTTGACTACCTGCAGTACAAAGATTTTGCGGCAATTGGGTTTGTTGCAGGAGCTGTTTCTATTTTCGTTTACTATATCAGGCGATTTAAAAATAAAAATGTTGTGGATGCGGTTTCTTAATTATATACTTTTGCCCCGCTCTTCAAATTTCTATTCATGTCAATAACGCGGCATCAGGCTGTTACCGCAGGCGGATTAATTGTTACGCTTGGTATTATTTTTGGCGACATCGGAACTTCTCCGCTGTACGTTTTTAAAGCAATTATTGATAAAAGTCCTATTGCTCCTGATTTGGTATTGGGCGGACTGTCTTGTATCTTCTGGACACTTACGCTACAGACCACCCTTAAATATGTTATTATAACACTGCGTGCCGATAACAAAGGTGAGGGTGGAATTTTTTCACTATTTGCTTTGGTGCGCAGAATGAAATCCAAGTGGCTTTACATTCCTGCTATACTGGGTGGCAGTACCTTGCTTGCCGATGGAATTATTACTCCTCCCATTTCAGTTGCTTCTGCTGTAGAAGGTTTGCGGGTATTGAATGCAGATATTCCTACAATACCTATTGTTATTTTTATTCTGTCGCTGTTGTTTTTTATACAGCAGTTCGGAACCGGTTTTGTAGGCAAATTTTTTGGGCCTGTGATGTTAATCTGGTTTTCGATGCTGGCAGTTTTAGGTCTAAGTCAGCTGATAGGAAGTCCGGCAGTATTAAAAGCCATTAACCCTTATTATGGTTATAATCTGTTGGTAAACCGTCCTCAAGGTTTCTGGATTTTAGGTGCAGTTTTTCTTTGTACTACAGGAGCCGAAGCACTTTATTCAGATCTAGGACATTGCGGAAGAGACAATATTCGCATTACCTGGTCGTTTGTAAAAATTGCGCTTCTGCTTAATTATTTCGGACAAGGTGCCTGGCTGCTTTCTCACGAAGGTACTTTGCTCGATGGTACAAATCCGTTCTTTGCCATTATGCCGCAATGGTTTCTTATCACGGGCATTGTTATTTCAACCGGTGCTGCAATTGTTGCCAGTCAGGCATTGATAAGCGGTTCGTTTACATTGATTAACGAGGCTATCCGTCTTAATTTCTGGCCAAAGGTGAAAGTGAAATTTCCTACAGATTTGCGCGGGCAGATTTATATTCCCTCTGTAAACTGGTTATTGTTGGCAGGCTGTATTGGTGTTGTTCTTTATTTTAAAGAATCTGCAAACATGGAGGCTGCTTATGGTTTAGCGATTGTTATGACCATGCTGATGACCACCACTTTGCTTGCTTTCTATATGCGTTTGCGCCATTTGCATGTTATACCACGAACGCTTATTATTTCAGTATTTGTTATTGTTGAGGTAGCTTTTCTGGTTGCCAACCTGCGCAAGTTTGAGCATGGCGGTTGGGTAACATTGCTGATTGCTTCGTTGCTGGTGGCAGTAATGTTTACCTGGTATCAGGCGCGAAAAATTAAAAACCGCTATGTCGAGTTTGTAAAAATCGACAAGTATTTTACACTGCTTAAGGATTTGAGTAATGATTTAAGTGTTCCCAAGTTTGCAACCCACTTGGTTTACCTGACCAGTGCCGACCGCAAAAGCGAAATAGAATCAAAAGTGATGTATTCTATTTTGCAGAAGCAACCCAAGCGGGCAGATATTTATTGGTTTGTACATGTGGACGTAATTGACGAACCCTACCGCATGGAATATTCGGTAAAACAGATGGTTGAGAATGATGCCATTCGTGTTGATTTTATCATCGGTTTCAGGGTAGAGCCAAGGATTAACCTCATGTTTCGCCAAGTGGTGGCCGATATGGTGAAAAATCATGAAGTGGATATAACCAGCCGTTACGAATCGCTGAACAAAAACAATGTGATTGGCGATTTTAAGTTTGTGGTGATTGAAAAATTCCTGTCGTATGACAACGAAATTCCTTTTTATACCAAAATAGTTCTTGACATTTATTTTGTGCTGAAAGAGTTGAGCATGAGCGAAGAAAAAGCATTCGGGCTCGACACCAGTTCGGTGCTGGTAGAAAAAGCTCCGCTTATTATTGCACCGCCCAAAGACATTCACCTGAAAAGAGTTGACCATCATTAATAAAAACACTTACACCAAACCATGGCATACCAAAACTTACTTACCGAAAACAGAGAAGGAATTCTGATCATTACCATTAACCGCCCTGATAAACTGAACGCACTTAACGGACAAACGTTAAGTGAAATTCAGGATGTGATGCACGATGTAGTGAAGGACGATTCGGTTAAAGCGGCTATCATCACCGGCTCGGGCAACAAGGCGTTTGTGGCAGGTGCCGACATCAGCGGTTTTCAGGGAATGGACAAAACATCGGGCAGCAACCTTGCCAAGGTGGGACAGAATGTTTTATTCCAGATTGAGAATTGCCCTAAACCCATTGTGGCTGCCGTAAACGGTTTTGCATTGGGTGGCGGTTGCGAGATGGCAATGGCTTGTCATTTTCGTTTAGCGTCAGAAAACGCAAAGTTTGGTCAGCCCGAAGTAAACCTTGGTTTAATACCCGGCTATGGCGGTACACAACGCCTGATACAACTCATTGGCAAAGGCAAAGCAATGGAACTGATGATGACTGCCGACATGATTGGTGCACAGGAAGCCCTGCAATTAGGGATGGTAAACTACGTTACAACTTCAGATGATTTATTGCCGAAAACAATAGAATTGCTAAAAAAAATAATGAGCAAATCGCCTTTTGCCATTTCACGGGTAATTGATTGCGTAAACAAATACTTTGAGCCGGGCAACGATGGCTTCCGTTTTGAATACGACCAGTTTGGCGCTTGCTGCGAAACCGAAGATTTCAAAGAAGGAACATCTGCTTTTCTGGAAAAACGCAAAGCAAACTTCACCGGAAAGTAAATCCTAATCTTCCGAAACCCTTATCCAGTAAGGGTTGTAGAATGTTTCATCGACTGATGGTATAAATTATCGGACGGAACTCGCACTTTATAAGTGCGAAGTAACAAATTTGTTCTACAAAATGGCTTCGCACTGCTTGAACGTAGCTTCCCCCGCCTTGATTGTGTCTTCCCCCGGCTAGGTTTTGTCTTCGCACTAATACAGTTTAGGTTCGCACACTTACAACTTGGTTTCGCTCTTGTTGATGCTCTCTTCGGTGCACTTGATTATAGCTTCGCACAGCTACGCCACAACTTCTCCTTGCTGAACTTCGGTTTCGTTCAGCTAAGTTATAGCTTCGTAGTTATAGATTGTGGCTTACCTCTTTGCAACCTTCAGGTTGAGGATATTTTCACCTGTTTGCAGTTTCAGAAAATAGATACCGCTGCTTAATGCAGTGTTTTCAAAAACGCGAATAGTGTTTTCGCCTTTTACAACACTCACATTTTTTTGAAAAACACTTTTCCCCGAAACATCTTGCAACGAAATGAAAATGTTTTCCGCTTTTTCAGAGAAATAGGAAAGTGATAATCCATCTGAAAACGGATTTGGAAAGGCAATGATAATTTTTTCGGAAGAAGAATTTCCGGCAACAGTGGTTACAAAATCATCGTTACAAAGTGTGATATCGCCACCCGCATCGTAGCGAACTTTTGAGGGAATGCTTCCTGTGTTTCCTGAATTTGGGTAGCCTATTGTTGGCCAGTTTCCGGAGTTAGTCCAGAAGTCGGGAGCAGAGCTGAGGTAGAAAGAAACATCATTCACCGTTCCGGTTCCCGATGGGGTAACCGTTCCGCGAATATTGTTTCCGTGCTGAATGTGTCCAGTTCCGGTAATTACATAATTGCCCATGAACAAGCCGGTGTTGGGTGCATCGTTGCCCACAAAATTCTGCAGGTTGCTGTCGTAGCCGTTGGAGTTGGTCATTATAATTCCGTAAAGCTCGGTGCGGTTGCGGAAAAACGTGTTGTATGGTCCGGCAGGCCCCCAGTAGTGGTCAATCATATAGTTTTGAATGATGTTGCCTTCAAACAAATTGGCATAGGGAAAATGACCGTGCACCGAAATATCACCGCCTGCATTTGCCGGTGTTTCGCTGCGAAAAGGGTCAAGCGAATAATTGTAGCCGAACACATTTCCGTTTGCCCCGTGTTTCACCATCATGGCGTGGCGCAGGTGTTTGAAGGCGTTGTTTTCAATCAGGCACAATCCGCTGTGGTTGTTGATGGTAACACCGTAGCCACGGGTTCCGCTGCCATCGTAAGTAAACGCATCGTGAAAATAACTGCTGCGCACCTCAATGTTGGTGCTGTTTTCAATCATCACATGGCTGCCTACGCTTTTGTTGCTTTCAATTCCTTTTACCCAACAGTTGGCCGAATTGCTGAATAAAATGTTGTAGCCCGCGCCACTCACCGGTTCATCAACGCGCTGAATATTCATGCACTCAATTCCAACATTTTGCGTTGGAGTCATTTTTCGCACGTGCGGATTTAGCAGTGCATCGTAATCAATGCGTAGTTGTTGGTTGAGCGTAAGTGTTGTTCCTGAAACGACTGTAATTTTTGCAACTTGTCCTACCGAGTAGGTTGCCCATGTTGCGGGGTTGGTGTCCCAGGTTCCGTTGGTTTGGCGCAGTTCAACGTAATCACCTTCTGCAAAAAAGTTTTCGTAAGCACCGTCAATTACTAATTGCGTTGAACCTTTTGTGTTGCCCGAAACAACAGGAACTTCCGTGGCGGTTATGCTCCCCGAAGTCTGAAAACCATTGATGGCAGAGCCACCCATATTTAGTTTGATGAAGGTAGCTGTTACACCTTCGCCCCGCAAAACAACTCCGGAAGGAAGGCTTACGGTGGAAGAAATTTTATAGCTGCCCGCAGGAAAAAGAACTACACCGGGTTGGCTACTCAATGCAGCAATGGCTGCAAGAATTGCGGGTCTATCATCCGCTACTCCATCACCAACAGCGCCATGATCCATAACGCTGACAACGGTTGTCGGGTCAGGGAATTCTCCCGGATAACCTGCATCTGACCAGTCAACAAGGTTGGCTTCGGGAATAATTTGTGCGCTTGAAGAAATGCTCAAACACAGCAGCAGAATGGAGTAGTAGAGTTTTTTCATGATTAAGTGATACGCAAACATCAGCATTAATGTTCAATTCAATACTTTTAAGCCATGATATTAATAACAGGCGCAACAGGATTAGTAGGTTCGCATCTTTTGCTGGAGTTGCTCCAAAACGGAAAGCAGGTGCGTGCGCTGAAACGGGCAGGCTCTTCTGTTTCATTGGTTGACAAAATTTTTGCGCACTACAATTTGGCTGCTCCTGACAAATCCGTTTGGGTAGAAGGCGATATATGCGATTACTTTTCTTTGTTGGATGTCATGGAAGGAGTGGAGCAGGTTTATCATTGCGCGGCAATGGTTTCGTTTTCTGCAAATGATGAAGAAACCTTGATGAAAGTAAATGCAGAAGGCACAGCCAATGTGGTGAATGCTGCAATGGAAAAGGGTGTAAAGAAAGTATGTCATGTAAGTTCCACCGCTGCGCTTGGCAGAGCAGACAACGACAAAATAATTTCAGAAGAAACGTTCTGGAAAATCTCTGATAAAAATTCTGCTTATGCAATTAGTAAATATGCTGCCGAGCGCGAAGTATGGCGCGCAACAGAAGAGGGTTTGAATGCTGTGATTGTAAATCCCTGCATCATTATCGGCCCGGGAGATTTGACCAAAAGCAGCGGCAGAATGATACAAAGTGTTCGCAATGGTTTAAAGTTTTATACCGGTGGCGCCAATGCATTTATTGATGTGCGCGATGTGGCAAAACTGATGATTGCCTTAATGCAAAGTGAAATCAAAAACGAGCGCTTTATTCTTGCCGCAGAAAACCTCGACTACAAAAAAGTATTTGAATTAATTGCTACTGCATTGAATAAGCCGGCACCTGCTATTCGTGCAACAGCGCTGATGTCTGCCTTAGCATGGAGAGCGGCTTGGTTCGCAGGATTGCTTACCAATTCAAATCCTTTCATCACCCGCGAAACAGCAATGACCGGACAGCAGCGCAATGTTTACAGCAATAAAAAAGTAAAAGAAAGATTGAATTGGAATTTTATTCCGGTGAAAGAGGCGGTGGAGAATGCCTGTAAATTTTAATGAGAATTATTGGTCTTTTGAATAAGTGACCGTATTCTCCAGATGCGTCAGTTTCACCAGTACACTGTCATAAATCTCATTCAGCGATTCGTTATCAATCGCGTAATAGCGTAATGAACTTTCGTAATCTTCTTTAGTGATGTTGTGTTTTTTCATCACTGTCTCAAACAGTGCTTTGTATTCGGTATCAGCACTGTCAGGCTTCAGCACATTCATGTTGTGAGCAGCTTCCACTAAATATAAATCTACCTGCACATTAACCAGCTCTTTTTTCTTAAGAATATGTCCTGGTGTTTCAACTCCTTTTTGTTTGCATGAAAAGACAAGAAATACAAACGCAATTAAAATCAGTTTCTTCATCTGTTAAATGTCATTCTTTTGCCTTTTGTGCTTTCATCAAACCTGCCGTTTTCATAGGCGAGATGCCCATTTACAAAAGTGTGTGTAATGCCTGATGAAAATTGTTGTCCTTCAAAAATGCTCCATCCGCATTTGTATAAAATATTTTCTTTCGTCACTGTCCACGGCTTTTCCAAGTCAACTAAAACCAAATCTGCAAAGTATCCTTCACGGATATATCCTCTGTTATTAATCTGAAAACAATCAGCTACAGCATGACTCATTTTCTCTGCAATTTTTTCAAGCGAGATTTTACCTTGCTTGTAAAATTCAAGCATAGCAGGCAACGCATGTTGCACCAATGGCCCGCCCGAAGGTGCTTTCAGATACTTGTTTTGTTTTTCTTCCCACGTATGCGGTGCGTGGTCGGTGGCAATAATATCAATGCGGTTATCCAGCACAGCTCTCAGAATTTCATCTCTGTCGCTTGCCGCTTTCACAGCCGGATTCCATTTCAACAAATTACCTTTTGTTTTGTAATAACTGTCGTCAAACCAAAGGTGATGAATGCAGGCCTCTGCAGTTATTCGTTTTTGTTTCAGTGGTGTTTTATTGTCAAATAATCCACATTCTTTTGCTGTTGAAATATGCAAAATGTGTAAACGTGTATTGTGTTTTTTTGCCAACGAAAACGCCAGCGAAGAACTTTTGTAACAGGCTTCCACATCTCTGATTAACGGATGAGCTTCAATCGGAATATCTTCTCCGTATTTCTGTTTATAAAGTTCGGTGTTGTGTCTTATGGTTGCCTCATCTTCACAGTGCGTTGCAATCAACATAGGCGAGCGCGAAAAGATTCCCTCCAGTGTTTTTTCATTGTCCACCAGCATATTTCCGGTGGAAGAGCCCATGAAGATTTTTATTCCGCACACATTTTTTTCATCGGTCTTCAGTACTTCTTCAATATTGTCGTTTGAAGCACCCATGAAAAACGAATAATTCGCCAGTGAAACCTCTGAAGCCCTTTGATATTTTTGTTCCAGTAGATCTTGTGTCAGCGCGTTGGGGACTGTATTAGGCATTTCCATGTAGGAAGTAATTCCGCCTGCTACAGCCGCTTTTGCTTCGGTATAAATCTCTCCTTTGTGCGTTAATCCCGGCTCACGAAAATGTACCTGGTCGTCAATTACTCCAGGCAAAAGATATTTTCCTTCTGCATTTATTTCTGTTGCATTTTCTGCTTTAAATCCACTGCCAATTTTGGAAATAATTCCATTTTCGAGTAAAACATCAGAAGAGATAATTTTCCCTTCGTTTACAATGTTCGCGTTGCGGATGATGTAGTTCACTTTTCTGTAGTTCTGTGTTTTATCCTATTGTAACTGCGAAATAAACTTTTCCATTTTATCTCCAACACACCAAAAAATGCTTCTCTGAAAATGCCGCTGCTCATCTTGGATTCACCGTGTGTGCGGTCGGTGAAAATGATAGGAACTTCAATAATATTGAAACCGAATTTCCATGCAGTGAACTTCATTTCTATCTGAAAGGCGTATCCGAAAAACTTGATTTTATCTAAGGGAATTGTTTCCAACACTTCGCGTTTGTAACATTTAAAACCGGCAGTAGTGTCACGTATTTTCATGCCAGTGATAAAACGTACATAAGCAGATGCGTAGTAGGACATCAGCACCCGACCCATTGGCCAGTTCACCACATTAACTCCCGTAATGTAGCGTGAACCGATTGCTAAATCAGCACCACCTTTTTCACAAGCATTGTAGAGTTTCAGTAAATCTTCAGGATTGTGAGAGAAGTCGGCATCCATTTCAAAAAAGTATTGGTATTGCCGTTGTAATCCCCATTTGAAACCGTGTATGTATGCTGTTCCTAAACCAAGTTTTCCGCTGCGCTCTTCCAAAAATAATTTTCCAGAAAATTCTTTTTGTAATGACTTTACTATTCCTGCTGTTCCATCCGGTGAGCCGTCATCAACAATCAGCAAATGAAAATCTTTTGCCAATGAAAACACTTTGCGAATCATCGCATCAATGTTTTCTTTTTCGTTGTATGTTGGTATGATGACAATGCTGTCGGACATGGACGGCTAAATTAGTTCAAAAACCCTAATTGAAAATGAAAATTGTGTTAATGTCTGAAGAGTTTTTTCTTCAGCAAAAAGAAATAAACAGCAAGAGCAGCGAATGCACCAATTGAGTTGGCAAAAAAATCTAATATGTCGGCTTTGCGGTTTTCAAACCAGAATTGCTGCATCAGTTCTGTTGCTCCGCCATAAATGACTGCAATCAGAATGGAAGCTGGTAGAAAATATCTTTGAAAGAAGCTGTCAGGTTTCTGTTTAAAGAATCCCCAAAACAACAGAATAGTTAGTGTAAAAAAGATAAAAGCGTGACCTGCTTTATCAAAACTCAACAACTTCCAGTTGGGGATATCCTGTCCGGGAATAGCGCACAGCCAAAGTATTACCAGCGCCCATAAAAATGCAGGTGCCAGATACTTCAATTGAATTAAGCTCCGATAAGTTTTTTGTAATCGTCAGCAGAAAGAAGAGAAGCAACTTCAGCAGTGTTGGATAATTTTACTTTTATCATCCAACCCGCTCCGTAAGGATCTTTGTTAACGGTTTCAGGATTTGTTTCAACACCTGAATTCATTTCCAAAACTTCGCCTGAAAGAGGCATAAACAAATCTGAAACGGTTTTCACCGCTTCTACTGTTCCGAAAACGGCTTCTTTGGCAACGTTATCGCCTACAGTGTTGATGTCAACAAAAACAATATCGCCCAATTCGCTTTGCGCGAAGTCAGTGATGCCTATTGTGGCGGTATCGCCTTCTACTAAAACCCACTCGTGGTCTTTGGTGTATTTAAGATTTGCAGGAACGTTCATTGTAAATTAATTTTTGCCAAAAGTATATTATTTTGAATTCGCTATGATGTGATGCGAAAAATATTATTCAGTAACCACAAAAGTTTCCCACCCGCCATATATTCCATTGTGTTTTTTGGCAAGTTCAAAAAGCTGAAGCACCGAGTTGTCAATCGTTTCAAGGTCGGTTTTATTTTCTTCTGAAACCTGCAAAGTGTATGGATATATATTATTGACTTTATCAACGGTATCTTTTTCGATAGTGAAATTTTTCCCGGTCAGGGCTTTAATAAAATCGTTTAAATCCTTCTTCTTTTCAAAGTTCAGCCAGTGGTCGATATGATGAGGAAGATCAGCGTTGTCGCCATTTTCAGTCAGCGCTTCAACGATGCGATGATTGTAAATTAATTGTAAATCCAGCGGAGAAGGATATAAAAATTCAAAATAGAGTGTCCAGTTTTCATCATAACGCTGACCAAGTTTGTATTTGTATTGTAAATAGTTTTTGAAAAAGTCTTCAATAAATACATCAATACTGTCAAGGCTTTTGGAATAGAAATAAAAATAGCGTTCACCTTTCCCTGTTGTTCTTCCTGCATAAATTGTTTGTGATTTTGTTTGAAGAAAATTTTCCAGTTCGTCTTCTAATTTATTTAGTGTCTCGTTTTCTTTTTCCAAAGGAAAACCAAGCGAATCACTTTGCTGAAATGGAATAATAATCCACAAGCAATAAGTTTTATCTGTAAGCCGTGCCGTGTCGTGTAATGACAGATTTAAACCTACTGAAGCCGGTTTGTCGTCAATGTTGGTGAAATAAAAATCCCAGTCTTGTAGAACTTGTGATGAAACAGGTAAAAAAAATAAACACAGAGAACACAGAGAAGCACAGAGTTTCACGGAGAAATTATTCTCAGTGAGCCTCAGCGTACTTAGTGCCTTAGTGGTGAACTTTTTTGCACTCATGTTTTCTTCAAAACTTTTGAAACAGGAAGCCATGAAGCCAGCAAACCAATTCCAAACACAGTTAAAAAAATATAAATAAAATCAGTTGCCTGCATTCTTACAGGATATGCTTCTACCACAAATGACCCGCTGCCTTCCAGTTTTATCAAGCCAAAATATTGTTGAGCTGCACAAATAATAAAACCCAGCAACAACCCGATAACCGCCCCCGACATGGAAATCATCATTCCTTCATTGATGAAAATTCTTCTAAGTAGGGATGTTTCCGCTCCCATGTTGCGCAAAATTCCGATGTCTTTTTTCTTGTCCAGAATCAACATCATCAATGAACCGGTGATGTTGAAGATGGCAATCATCAGAATAAAAGTAAGGATAAGATACACTGCCCATTTTTCGGATTTCAGGATTTTGTAAAATAGTTCATGCTGCTCAAAACGGTCTTTAACTTTGAAGGTATTCCCTAATATTTTTTTTAACTCTTCTTTTGTGTCTTCCAGATCTGTTCCAGGTTTCAGAGCCAGTTCAATGTTGCTGACCTTGTTTTCATAATCTAACAAATTTGCTGCAAAACGTTTAGGCACCAACACATATTTTTGGTCGTATTCCATTTGTATGGAAAATGTTCCTGTCGGGAAAATGCTTTTGATATTAAATGCTTCAGCAGGATTTAATGAGCCTTTTTTACCGCGTTTCGGCACATAGACTTCAATTGGATTAAGGTAATCCTTGATGTTTGCCGACAAATAATATTCAACACCCAAGCCAAGCACAGCAAAATTATTTTCACCGCTTTCCAGCAAAAGTTCACCACGCCTCATCATGGTATCGACTCCTGTCATTTTTATAAATGAACTGTCAACACCTTTAATACGTGCGATGTATTGTTTGTCTTTATATTTCAACAAAGCATTCTCTTCTATTACTTCGCAGTAGTTGGCAACACCGGGAATTTTTACAACTGCATCTTTAGGAAATGTATTGGTGTCAATGGTTTTGCCTTCGGCAGGCATAATGCGGATATCGGGTTCAAAGGCATTGTAAAGCGAAACCACCACTTCTTCCAGGCCATTAAAGACTGAAAGAATAACTACCAGTGCAGCAGTAACCAACGTAACTCCGCAAACAGAAACCAACGAAATAATATTAATCGCGTTGTACGATTTTTTAGAAAACAAATACCGTTTGGCGATGAAGAGAGAAAGATTCATTTTGTTTCAAAAATAATCATTCCCCTCTCAATTAAATGTGAAAGGGTTGCAGTGTTTACTTCCAGGCTTTCACTATCAATCCCGTTCCTGTCGGGTGTTTCATTGTGGTATCAAAATAATTGAGCACAAATGAAATTGGATAAGTAACCAAATAGTAAAACGGAATGATGATGAAAAATAATTTGCTTGCACCCAGCATCAGAATTGGATATTTCATAGAAAGACGCCACGAAATTTTTCCGGGAGCACCATACGAATAACGTGCTTCCACTTTGCTGAAACCTGCCTCTTTAAGTTTATTTTCAATCTCGGTGATGTTGTATCCGTCACGAACGTGCTCTTCAATAAAAGATGAATCATCGTCTTCGTGAACATCAGAGCCACCCTGGTCTGAAGGCGTTGATATCAGAAGCATTCCGCCCTTTTTCATGGAAGCAACAAAGTTTTTAAATACCTGCACATCTTCCAGAATGTGTTCCATTACATCAACCGACAAAACCAAATCATAGCTATCCGCTTTTACAAATTTGGTAAGGTCGGCTACTTCAAACTGCACATTGTTTTTTCCTATGCTTTTGAAAAAATTATTGCAGTCGGCAACCTGTTCTTCTTTTACATCAACAGCCAGAATTTCGCAGGCAGGAAGAAGATTAGAAAGGTAATAAGAGTATTGTCCAAAGCCTGAACCTGCATCCAGAACAGATACTTTTCCGGGCGCTGTTTTTTTCCATGTTTTTAATTCTTTGTGAACGTGCCATGAGCGCAGCAAGAGTAAATCAAGCAGTTTGTAAAATGTTTTGCGGAGGAAAGGACTTTGGTTAAAAAAACTGCCGAGTCTTCGTTTTATCGGATCGTATTGCATACTTATTTCTTCAGCAGTTTGTCAATGTTTTCAGCGTAGTCCATCGAGTCGTCAATAAAAAATTCAAAGTTGGGAACAATGCGAACCTGTTTTCCAATTTTGTTACCGATGCGTTTACGGATTTCTTTTTTCAATTCAATTACTTTATCCAGCACGGATTGTTTGTCTTTTGCGATAAAGATGCTCAGGTGCACCCGTGCCATGGAAAGGTCGGGCGTGATGCGCACCGCAGTTACTGTTATAAACGTGCCGCCAAAAAAGGTGCGGCTTTCGCGTTGAAAAAACTCCCCGAGTTCTTTTTGCAACAACCTGTTTACTTTATTTTGTCTAGTTGAATCCATCTTTTTATTTCTCGTAAAGTCGCTTAATTATTAGCGTAGTTGGTGTTGAAGAACTCTAAGTATTTGTCAATGTTTTTATCCTTGTAATAGATGTTGAAGTTGCCAGCCGAAATAATAAAGTGACGGTATTCCTCAACTGCAAGCCCTTCAAAAATTTCAGGTTTTTGTTTGATGGCTTCAAAGTAAGCTTTGGCTTTGGCAGCATTTTCAAATTTCTCAACATACACTAATTGTGAAAGAGGGTTGAGCATAATATTTTTAATCGTAAGCCCATCAAGACTAAAAAACTCCGTGTTAAAGTCTGAAATTTTTGCTTTCAGCGGACTGTTGTTGTAGCCCATTTTGCCAACAACCGTAACGTAATAGTGAACAGTATCTTTATTGAGGCGATACAGACTTTGGTCAACAATTGCAGGGAGGTTTAAAATCTTGTCGTCAGGCATTCTTTCATCAGCTCCACCGCGAATTCCTTCAATATATTTCAGAATGTTTTCGGCTTCCTTGCGTTCTTCACCTTGGGGATATTTTGCAATCAGTTCTTTCAGCGAAGCTTCAAATTCATTTAGCTTTTGTGTTTTGCCGATTGCCATTGCTTTCAATAAATCAAAGCGCGGAAGCTGGTCGCTTTTCTCGAAACGGATGTGCGCCTGGTTTGCATTTTGAATTACCACATCGTAATCCTGTGCTTCGTAAGCGGCAAATGTTTCGCCATAAAACTCGGCAGCACGACCTTTAAATGCTTCCAATTCTTTCAGGTAATTTGGGTTTTGCAGAATGCTGGCGTATTCGCTTTCTGGGTATTCTTTAATAATCAGGTTGCGGTAATAATCTGCGCGTGGTTTGTTGGCCATTGCCAGATTAAGTCTGTAAAGCTGGTAATAAGAAGCAAGCGTGTATTTGTTCTTAGGATAACGTTTCAGCAGTGTTTCAAAGGCATCAACGGAGCGCGGTTTGTCGTCAAGCTGTTCTCGGTAAATCATACCAAGGCTGTAATAGGCTTCAATGACTCTGCCGTTTGAACTGTCCATTGCTGCCTGCGTGGTGGGTATGCTTCTGAGGTAATAAGCTTTTGACTTTACATCAAACGTATCTTTTTTTGCAGCTAAAGAATCCTGTAACGCATTTTCTGCTATAGTTGGTGCAACGCTTTCTTTATTTTTTCTGCGCCAGTTGTCTTCCAGTTTTCGGTTGCCCCAGATTCGTGCAAACTCACCATAACCAAAACTGATTGTTGTGGGATTATCAAAATACCATTTGCCGCCTGAGGTAGCATTGGTGTTGGCGTTGGTATTTGTATTGGTGTTGATTGGGTTGAGCGCTGCATTTTCTTCTTCAAAACGTTTACGTTCTTCTTCTTCAATGATTTTTGCAATCATATCGTCAATATAAATATCCAGTTCGGTTGAACTCATTTTTGCCAGTTTCTGAACACTGTCTTCAAAGGCAATGATGTGCAGGTTTTTTACTAAGTCTTCCAGACTGTTGCGCTTTGCTTCAGCACGCGGAAACTCTGCATGTTCTTTCGGAAGGGCAGTGAGTGTGCTGTCGTAATATAGTTTTGAGTTTTCGTATTCTGGTTTATCAAAATACAGATCGGCAAGACCAAGATAGGAGAGTCCTTTTTGTTTGGTGTTGGAAGTGCTTGCGAGAACGGATTGTTTCAGCAGTTTAATGGCTTCATCGTATTCGCTTTCGTTGATGGCAATTCCGGCAAGCGCATAATAAATACGATCTAAGTATTCGATGTTTTTATCGTCACGCGACATTTTGCGCAGTATTTTTTTCAGGTCGGCACTGCTGCTCCCCGATGCTACATCAAACATAAGTGCCTGATTGATCTGTGCATTGAAAGCCATGTCATAGGTGGGGTTCTTTTTCAGCACCTGTGCATAGTAATAGGAAGCTTTCGCTTTGTCGTTTATCTTCTCGTAAAGCTGTGCAAGAATGTAGGTATATCGTGTTATAAGGCGTTTGTTCTTGGTGTTGGCAATGGCTTTTTCCAACTGAGGAATGGCGTTGGCATATTCTTCTTTTTTAATCAAGAAATCGGCATAGGCAGCGGCATAATGACCCACCTGTTTTTCGGGAAGCACCTCAATGTCTGCTTCAATGTTATCAATAACGCCCTGCGCACTCGAAAGGCGGCTCATTGCGGTGTAATTGCGCAGCAGCCAGATGCGACCGTCTGCAATGGTAGCCGGTTTGTCTTTGTACTGCTTGATGACGTAATTAAATATTTCAGCCGCCTGATAAAAATCTTTTTTGTAGTGGTTTGACTTTCCTATGAGCATGTAGCAATCGTCAATCCAGCGGCAATATTCCTTGCCTTTGATGAGCATGGAATGGTTGGCTATCATGGTTCCTGCTTTTTTTATGGCTTTGTCGGCATTTGGGTTTATAGCGCTTGCCTGCTCGGGTGCGCCTGTTTGGAAAACTTCCAATATCTTATCGTAATCATCGGTATGACTGGTCTCAAGGGTGGCAACACCTTCTTTCAGGGCTTCGCGGCCATTGAAATAGCCGTTGTAATGTGAGGTGGTGTTGTGCCAGGCGCGGTTAAGGAAACTGTTTTTCTTGCGCGAGCAGCCGTAAAAACTGAACACGAAAACAGCTATGGTTAAAAACCATACGAACGAACTTTTGCTTGAAAGGCGGAACTTCACAGAATTCAAAATAGCTGAAAATGAAAATCTAAAATAGTAGAAATTTCCCGATGTGAAGTGTTTTTGTTGAGGTGTTGTTTATTAAAGCAGTGCAAATTTAGGATTTTCCTGCTTAAATCAAACCGCTATATATGTGAAATGCTAAGCTTTAGTTCACAAACGAAGCCCTAACCTCCTCAGTTTTTGCAACCAGTTCTTTATATTGAGCTTCGTTAATTACAAAATCATCGTCTTTCGGAGTTGCCATTTCACCTTTTTCCAAAATGGCTTTCAGGCTTTCAAATTGCGGAATGAGAGCGGCTACATTTTCATCGCTTTTAAACTCGTTCATGGTTGAAAGAAGTTTGGCGAGTGTAATTTTTTGTTCAGCAACACGGGCTGCAATCTGCGGGTTTATTTTTCCGTTGCTGCTGAGGCGGGTGGCAATATACATGCACTCAACCCACGCGCCCGAAACCATGAGAACCGATGTACTCATGCGGTTATTGTCTTTCAAAAATTTGTTGGCAACCTGATATGCTTGCGTGATGATACCGATAAGCGAATCGCGGTTTTCTACATTGCTTTCCACACGGTCAAACATCGTTTGGTCAAAGGCGCTTGACAAGCCGATTTCATCAGAAAGTTTGCGGATATTATTGAAGTAAAAATAGGTTTCCTGTGTTTGTTTGAAGAGGGTGGTGTAACCTACATCGGCACTGTAAACACCAATGTTGATGGCTTTTTTAGCGTTGGTGGTGTATTTTGAAATGTTTTTTACATCGTTCAGCAATTCCTTGTTGTATTTGGCGCCTTCGGCTTTTATGAGGATTGCTAATTCAATGGGCGAAGGCATGTTATTCATCATGGCTTCGGAATTGGTAAGGTCAACAGGTTCTTCGGCTACAAAAGGTTTTTCTTCGGTGCTTTCTTTTTTAGCTTCGTTGCTGCAGGCAGCAAGAAAAAGAACAGAAGATAGTAGTGCAAAAAATAGTTTGTTCATTTTTTTGTTTTTGATTTTAAGAGTTCAAAGAAAAGGAATATTTCCGTCATTGCGAGCGTAGCGATGCAATCTTATTATTTGGAGATTGCTTCGGGTGAAAAACCCTCGCAATGACGGAATTTACTCAATGCGCTTCCAACCAATTTTTGCCTGTATTCATATCCACTTCAATGGGAACTTTCATTGGAATTGCATTCACCATTCCCTCACGGATTAACGGTTTTAATACATCCACTTCATCTTTGTGGGCATCGAAAACCAATTCGTCATGCACCTGAAGAAGCAGACGCGATTTCAGATTTTGATTTTTCAGTTCGCGATGAATATTGATCATGGCAATCTTAATCATGTCGGCAGCAGAGCCTTGAATGGGTGCGTTGATGGCATTTCGTTCAGCACCTGAACGCACGTTGGCATTGCTGTCGTTAATATCACGTAGGTATCTTCTGCGTCCCATGATGGTTTCCACGTAACCATGCTCGCGTGCAAAGTTGATGTTCTTGTCCATTAGTCCACGCACATTGGGATATTGTGCAAAATAATTATCAATAATATCACTGGCTTCTTTTCGCGGAATGTTGAGCGTTTGCGATAAACCGAAAGCAGTTTGTCCGTAGGAGATGCCGAAGTTTACGGCCTTTGCTTTTCTGCGCATTTCTTTGTCTACAGCCTCTAACGGAACATTGAAAACTTTGGAAGCCGTTGCGGAGTGAATGTCTAAGCCCTGACGGAAGGCTTCCATCATTCCCGGGTCTTCGCTGAGTTCTGCAATGATGCGCAATTCAATTTGCGAATAGTCGGCAGAAAGAATAGTGAACTCATCGTTGCGGGCAATAAATGCTTTGCGCACCTCGCGACCTTTTTCTGTTCTGATGGGAATGTTTTGCAAATTAGGTTTGTCGGAACTCAATCTTCCAGTTGCTGCTACCACTTGATTGTAAGAGGTGTGAATTTTTCCTGTCTTGGGATTGAGCATTGTGGGCAGCGGGTCAACGTAAGTGTTCTTGAGTTTTTGCAACTCGCGGAAGATGAGAATTTTTTCAACGATTGGATTTGCGGCTGCAAGTTTTTCCAGGATGTCTTCACCTGTTGCATATTGACCGGTTTTGGTTTTTTTAACCTTGTCCGAAATCTTCATGTGGTCAAACAAAATTTTACCCAGCTGTTGCGGTGATGCAATGTTAAACGTGGTTCCTGCCATCTGATAAATCTCACTTTGCACTTTTAATAACTCGTCCTGTAGTTCTAATGAGAAGGAGGCAAGCGCAGCGGTGTCGAGATTGATTCCTTCGTTTTCCATGTCAGCCAAAACAGCAACCAACGGCATTTCAATGGCATCAAACACTTTATTGGTGCCGTCTTTTTGCAGCATGGGTTCAAACACTTCGCGCAGTTGTAAGGTGATGTCTGCATCTTCACCAGCATACTCCACTAGTTTTTCAACGGGAGCATCGCGCATGCTGAGTTGGTTCTTGCCCTTCGCACCAATGAGTGTAGTAATGGAAACGGGCGAATATCCTAAATACGTTTCCGCCAACACATCCATATTGTGGCGCATATCGGGTTGTATCAGGTAATGCGCAATCATCGTGTCGAATTTATTTCCTAACACTTCAACCCCGTAATTGCGAAGAACAGAAATATCATATTTCATGTTCTGTCCGATTTTTTCTATGCTTTCGTTTTCAAGTAATGCTTTGAATTCAGTGATTACTTCCTTCGCCTCGGTTTGGTTTTCGGGAATGGTAACGTAATAGGCTTCTGCTTTTTTGAAGGAGAAAGAAAGTCCTACAATCTCTGCTTCAAAAACATCAAGCGCTGTTGTTTCGGTATCAAAGCAAAAACTTTTTTGAGAGGAGAGAAGGTGAATTAGTTCCGCTCTTTTTTCTTTGGTATCAACTAAATGATAGGTGTGCGGAACATCTGCAATTGTTTTAAAAATCTCGTGCGGTTGTTCGGTGTTATTTTCTGCTGCAGTTTCATCATCACCGCCAAACATATCAAACTGACCGGTTTCCTGCTTGGTGGCAGCAATTGCTTTTTTCTCTTTCTTTTGTTCGGTTGCTTCTGAAGAAATTTCTTCACCCAATACACGTTTTGCAATCTGACGAAACTCCAGTTCTGTGAAAAGCTCTTTTAATTTTTCCTTGTCAGGAGCTTCCATTATCAGCTTGTCTTCTTCAAACTCCACAGGTGCATCCAATAAAATAGTTGCCAGTTTTTTTGAAAGAATAGCTTTGTCTTTATTGTTCATCACCTTCTCTTTTAATGAGCCGGTTAGCTTGTCGGCATTGTCTAAAAGATTTTCAACGCTATGATATTCGGTGATTAATTTAATGGCAGTTTTCTCACCCACACCCGGAATACCCGGAATATTATCAGCCGTATCGCCCATCAAACCTAGGATGTCAATCACCTGTTCAGGTCGTTGAATATTATACTTCGCACAGATTTCTTTCGGACCAAGTATTTCTGCAGGGTTACCAAACTTAGCAGGCTTATACATAAAGATATTATCGCTCACCAATTGTCCGTAATCTTTGTCGGGGGTCATCATGTAGGTAACGTAACCGGCTTTCTCGGCTTTCTTCGCCAACGTGCCAATTACATCATCGGCTTCATAGCCATCGCTAAATAAAACAGGAATTCTGAAACCTTCTATCAGCCGCTTCACATACGGAATGGCGACCACAATATCATCAGGCATGGCATCGCGGTGGGCTTTGTATTCGGCAAACTCAATGTGGCGGGCAGTTGGTGCAGCGGTATCAAAAACAACAGCAATGTGGGTTGGTTTTTCTTTCTGTAAAATTTCAAGCAAGGTATTAGTAAAACCAAATACTGCAGAAGTGTTCAACCCGGTTGAGGTTACACGCTGATTAGTGCCAAAAGCAAAATAGGCACGGTAAATAAGAGCAAAGGCATCAAGCAGGAATAATCGTTTATCGTTATTGTCGGACATCAGTAAAAATTTGTGAAAGGGTAAAAGTAGAATTTTTGGTTCTATGTATAAATAAAAAGGACGGAGCATCTGCCCCGTCCTTTTTTATAATCAAAACTAATTCAGCCTACTTCTTAATCACCTTCCTCAACAGCGTTTCGTTTTCTGAACACACGGTAATAAAGTATAGTCCTTCAGCAAAAGCAGATAAGTCATACACTTGTTTGAACAAACCATTTACTTCGCTTTGCTGGGTTACGATGTTTTGTCCAAGCATGTTTGTAAGCGTTAAGGTAATAGTTGAAAGGTGCGTGGTTTCCAATTCAACAGTTACAAATCCTGAAGTAGGGTTAGGGTAAACGGTGAATGAATTATCAGACAGAGATGCATTTACAACTCCGGTTACAAGAGCAGTTAATGTAACACAGGTATTGGTTTCGCAACCATTGTCATCCGTTACAGTAACACAATACGTTCCTTCAGCTAGGTCTAAAGCAGTTGCTGTTGTTTGTCCGTTACTCCAAAGATAAGTGTATCCCGGAGTTCCATCTGAAGGTGTTACAGTTGCACTTCCGTCTGCACACACATCACAGGTTGGGTCTGTGCTGTTGGTAGAAGTGGTAATAGCGGTTGGCTCTGTAATGGTTAAAGTTGCAAAGGATGAGCATCCTCCATCGTCAGTAACAGTAACCACATAAGTGCCGGGAGCAAGCCCTGTAGCAGTTGCAATAGTTTGTGCCGGGTTTGTGTTCCACGAATAAGAGTATGGCGATGAACCACCTGTTGCCGCTACTGTTGCTATACCGTTGTCGGCACCAAAGCAGCTTGCGTTAGTAGCTGTAGCATCTAAAAGCGGAGCATTTTCATTATTTACGGTTGCTGTTTCAGTTGAAACGCATCCGTTTCCATCGGTAACAGTAACAGTATAAATTCCGGCTTCAAGTGCTGAAGCAGTAGCAGTAGTTTGCTCAGGATTGGTGTTCCATGAATAGATAAAGTTACCCACTCCACCGCTTGCTGTAACTGTTGCCGAGCCGTTTGGTTGACCGCAGGCAGCAGGAACAACACTTAAACTTGTTTCAACTGCTGCAGGCTGGGTGATAGTTGTGTTTTTTGAAATGGTGCAACCGTTGGCATCGGTAATTACAACCGTGTAGCTTCCGGCAGGTAAACCAAAAGCAGTTTGTGCAGATTGAGCAGGAACGGTATTCCAGCTATAGGTATAAGGTCCTGTTCCCCCTGCAGGGTTGGCAGTTGCCGCTCCGTTGTTTCCTCCGTTGCACGAAACATTGGTTTTTATAACACTTGCGGTAAGCGCAGTTGCCGGTTGTGTAATATTTACTGTTGCCGAAGCAACGCATCCATTGTCATCTGTAACTTCAACCGTATAGGTGCCGGCTATAAGCCCTGAAATTGCAGTTGTGGTTTGTGCCGGGTCAGTATCCCATGCATATACATAAGGAGTAGTTCCTCCGGCAACATTTGCAGTTGCTGAACCAGTTGCCTGTCCATTGCACAGAATATTTTCAAATTCAGCGCTTACGGTAAGTGCTTCCGGTTCAGTAACCGTTGCCGTTATAGTAAAAACACAGCCGTTATCATCCGTAACTGTTCCGGTATAAGTTCCTGCTGATAAGCCTGTAACTGATTGTGTAGTTTCAACAGGGTTTGTGTCCCATGCATAAGAATAAGGCTGAGCTCCTCCTGAAGCATTGCCTGTTACCGTTCCGTTATCACCTCCATTGCAACTTACGTTGGTGCTGGTTGCTTCTGCGAAAAGTCCGCCTGCGTTAGGAAGATTTACGGTAAGTGTTGCAACGCATCCGTTTTCATCCGTAACCGTTAAGGTATAGCTTGCTGATGCAAGCCCTGTTGCCGTTGCTGTTGTTTGAACAGGATTAGTGTTCCATGAATAAGAATAAGCACCTGTTCCTCCGCTAACCGTAGCAGCAATACTTCCGTTGCTTTGACCGCAATCTTCAGGCGTTGTTATATAGTTAGTAGTTAAAACCGATGGCTTAGTAATAGTAACTTGTTTGGTAACAGTACATCCATTGGTATCTGTAACCAAAACCGAATAGCCGCCTGCAGTTAAAGCAATAGCTGTTTGAGTTGTTTGCACAGGATTAGTATTCCATGAATAAGAATACGGTTGTGTTCCTCCCACCGGATTTACAGTTGCTGCACCATTTGTTTCTCCAAAGCACGATACATGTGTTTGAATAGTGGCGGCTGTTAATTCATCCGGTTCAGTGATGCTTGCAGATGCTGTTGCCTCACATCCATTATTATCTGCAACCGTTACAGTGTATGTGCCTGCATCCAATCCGCTTATTGCAGCGGTAGTTTCTTCAGGTTGTGTGTCCCACGAATAAGAGTAAGCCGAAACGCCTCCCGTAACAATTGCTGTTGCTGAGCCGGAAGCCAATCCGTTGCACTGAACGTTTTCACTTTCAATACTGATTGAAAGCGGCAGTGGCTCTGTAATAGTTACAGTAGAAAGTGTGGTGCAGTTTGACTGATCAGTAACGGTAACTGTATAGGTTCCTGCAATTAAACCAAATGCAGTTTGTGTGGTTTGTCCGCCCGACCATGAATAAGTATAAGGTTGTGAGCCTCCTGTTGCTGTAACCGTTGCTGTTCCATTATTTCCCCCGTTACAACTAACGTTAGTATGTGTAACTGTAGATGAAGGTCCGCCCGGTGAGGTTACGGTTGCAGATGCGGTTGCAGAGCAATTGCCCTCGTCTGTAACGGTTACAGTATAAGTACCCGCTGAAAGCCCTGTTGCAGTTGCCGTTGTCTGCACAGGATTAGTATCCCATGAATAAGTGAGTACTCCGGTTCCTCCGCTGGCTGTTGCAGTAGCTGTTCCTGCTGTTTGTCCGCAAGAAGTAGTTGTAGCGCTTGCACTTAAAGTAATTGCAGCCGGTTGAGTAATTGTTACACCTGCTGTTGTAACACACCCGCTTACATCTGTTACTGTTACCGTGTAATTTCCTGCGCCAAGATTAACTGCGGTTTGTGTAGTTTGAACAGGATTACTGTTCCATGAGAATTGGTAAGGAGGATTTCCGCCAAAAACATTTACGGTTGCTGTTCCATCATTTTCGCCATTGCAACTTAGGTTGGTTTGATCGGTGGTAGTTACAAATACATCCGCCTGCGTAATTGTTACCGTTGCAGTTGCTGAACAACTGTTAGCATCTACGGCTGTAACCGTATAACTTCCAATTGTAAGCCCCGATGCAGTTGGTCCGTTTTGAGAAGGCACTGTATTCCATAAATAGTAATAAGGCGCTGTTCCTCCGGCACCTGTAGCCGTAGCTGAACCCGATGCTCCTCCATTGCAGGAGATATTAATCTGAGTGGTAGTTACAATCATTGAATTTACTTCAATAATTGTAACATCAATAGTTTCAAAACATCCTTCTCCGTCCGTAACTGTTGCGGTGTAAGTTCCTGCTGTTAATCCAATAGCAGTTTGAGTGGTTTGAACAGGAGTAGTGTTCCACGAATAGGAGTATGGTTCTGTTCCACCTGTAGCTGTAACGGTTGCGGTTCCATTATCTCCCCCACTACAGTTTATATTTGTTACTGATTGTGTCAATTCAGGCCCTCCGATATTTTCAATAGTTGCTGGACCTGATTGAGTACAACCATTTGCATCGGTAACAGTAACGATGTAGCCACCTGCTGCAAGTCCTGTAGCTGTTGAGGTAGTCTGAACCGGATTTGTATTCCATGAATAGGTAAAACCACCGGTTCCTCCGCTTGCTGAAGCTGTTGCTGTTCCGGTGCTTTGTCCGCAGTCTGAAGGCGTTGTAGAGATGCTTCCTGTTATTTGAGGCCCCTGAGTAATGGTAACAGTTCTGGTAACCGTGCAACCTGAATTAGTATTTGTTGCAATTACGGTATAAGTTCCCGCTGTAAGTCCTGTTGCAGTTTGGGTAGTTTGCACAGGATTGGTATTCCATGAATAAGTGTAGTTCCCGTTTCCGCTTACGGTAATAGTTGCTGTGCCAGTTGTTCCTCCATAGCACAATACATTAACCTGACTTGTAGTTGCGTTAATAGGTTGTGGTTGAGTGATAGTAATTGTTGCCTGATCAACACAGCCATTGGTACCTGTTACTGTAACTATATAAGTTCCGGCACACAAGTTAGTTGCTGTTGCAGTTGTTTGCACAGGATTTGTATTCCATGAATAGGTTGGAGTGCCAAAACCACCGCCAGTGAAAAATGTTACTGTACCTGAACCATTGCATACGCCATTGCAGGTTGCATTTTGTTGCGATGTAAAAGCATTGCAAAATTGAGCATTCGCATCATCCGGAATGAATACTATTAAAAAGGATAGCAAGGTGATTAGTGAGAAGTAAAGGTTTTTCATGGTAAAAGATAATTGTTAGTTGTTTAATAAGTGGGGAAAGGTATATTATTATAAACAACATAAGCAATACTGCCGATGAAAGGCAATATCTTGTCGGCAAGAATTCCTAATGAACGACAACTGAGATTTTTGGCCTGAGATGACAAGCTAAAAACGAGTTCAAAAAAATTGCAGAAAACAGATTTTCCGGATTACTCTACCGTGACAGCTTTTGCCAGATTCCTAGGCTGATCAACATTGCAGCCACGCATAACTGCAATGTGGTAAGAAAGCAGTTGCAGTGGAATTACAGAAAGTATCGGCATTAATTCTTCTTCCGTTTCTGGAATTTCAATTACAAAATCTGCCATGCTTTTTACAGTGGTGTCCCCTTCGGTTACTATTGCAATAATTTTTCCTTTGCGGGCTTTTACTTCCTGAATGTTGCTGACTACTTTTTCGTAAGCACCTTTTTTGGTGGCGATAAAAACTACAGGCATTTCTTCGTCAATCAAGGCAATTGGTCCGTGTTTCATTTCTGCAGCCGGGTAGCCCTCTGCATGGATGTAGGAGATTTCTTTCAGTTTCAGTGCGCCTTCCAAAGCAACCGGAAAATTGTAGCCTCTTCCCAGGTAAAGGAAATTGCGCGAATCTTTAAATAGCGAAGCAATATATTCTATCTGGTCGTTGGCTTTCAAAAGTTTTTCAACTTTTGAAGGAATTAATTCCAATTCGCTCAGCAATTGACGGAAACGCGATTCGGGAATTGTTCCTTTTTTGCGTCCCAGCGAAAGAGCCATTAACGTTAATACAGTAACCTGCGAAGTGAATGCTTTTGTTGATGCCACACCAATCTCAGGACCTGCGTGTGTATAAGAACCTGCATGGCTCATTCTTGGAATGCTTGAACCGATTACATTGCAAATTCCAATAATAGTTGCGCCTTTGCTTTTTGCAAGTTCTATAGCTGCAAGCGTATCAGCAGTTTCGCCACTTTGCGAAATAGCTATAACTACGTCTTTTTCGGTTATAATGGGATTGCGGTAACGAAATTCAGAAGCATATTCCACCTCAACCGGAATTCGTGCCAGGTCTTCAATCAGATATTCGCCAACCAAACCTGAGTGCCATGAAGTTCCACAGGCAACAATAATAAAGCGGTCGGCATTTATCATTTTCTGCTCGTAATCGCTCAAACCTCCAAGTCTTACAATCCCTTCTTTTGCATTCAGTCTGCCGCGCATACTGTCCATAATAGAGCGCGGTTGCTCATAAATTTCTTTCAGCATAAAGTGGTCGTAACCGCCTTTTTCCAATGCTTCAAGGTGCAACTCTAATTCCTGAACATACGGAGTTTTATCCTTGTTCTTGATGGTTTTTATTTTCAGTTCTTCGCCTCTTCGGATAATGGCAATTTCTTCATCTTCAAGATACACTACATTCTTGGTAAATTCCACAATGGGAGTTGCATCCGAGGCAATAAAAAATTCATCTGTTCCAATTCCAACAACCATAGGACTTCCTTTTTTGGCTCCTATTAATTGGTTTGGTTCTTCCTGAGAAATTACAACAATTGCATAAGCGCCAATCACCTCATTCAGCGCAATTCTAACAGCTTCTGCCAAATCGGTTTTTTCATTTTTCTGAATGTCTTCAATAAGGTGAACCAGCACTTCGGTATCGGTATCGCTTTTAAAAGTATGACCTCGTTTAATAAGCTCTTCTTTCAGCGGATGATAATTTTCGATAATACCATTGTGAATAATGGTGATTTTTCCGTCTTGCGAAACGTGCGGATGCGCATTTGCATCATTCGGTTCTCCGTGTGTTGCCCAACGGGTATGTCCCATTCCAAGCGTTCCGGACTTGTCTTTGTCTTTTGTAAAATTTTCAAGGTCGGCAACTTTGCCCTTGCATTTGTAAACGTTCAATTTGTCGTTTATGAGCGCAACTCCTGCGCTGTCGTAACCACGATATTCAAGACGGTGCAAGCCTTTTATTACTATAGGATAGGCTTCTTTTTCACCGATATATGCTACAATTCCACACATCTTAATTTGTATTTAATGGGGCAAATTTATTCTAAAATTGTATAAGTCAAGCGAAGCTTTAACGGCTTATCTGCGTTCCCGGTTCCATTTATTACCACACGGTTTCCGCTAACCGATGCACCTGCAACGCGCAGGTAAATTGATTTGTCTGCTGTGGTGTCTTTTAGTAATCCCTGAATGTGTCTAGGTATATTAAAAGCATATTCTAACTTGGTTGAGTTATAGTAGCCGCCAACAAATTCAGGAGATTCGCTGATGTTATCGTCAAGAACTTTGTCTTTTCCATCGGCTCCCTTCTTAACTACAACAAGTCTTGAAGACGGGCTTAAACGAGAGGTTGTTCCAGCCGAAATAGGGAAAATCAATTCGGCTTTGTTGATTGCAATTTCTTGTCCGTTGGCAACTAAGTTATTCAGGTGCGGAAAAGTAATTTTTGCTTTTAATCCCTGCATTGACTGAAGGTATAAGCGTTCTGTTCCAAGCGTTGAATCTGCCAACTGAGCAGCCACATCAAACGCATTGGAATAATTGTGTGAGAAATTATTAAACCGCACCGTGTTTGCAGTTACCACAAAATTGAAATTTTGCTGCGCTGTGGTATCATCATTGTGATAATACAATGTCATTTTTGTGTACGGAGAGCTAGGACTGATGTAGAGCAGAGAACCCTGACCTGTCAATAAATTTTGTGTAGTTGGAGTAATATAAAAACCTTTGAAGTCGCTTAGAAAACTTTCATCAGAAGTAAGTGCTGTTGAGCTTAAAAGTTCATTTCCAAAATTGTCATTCAGGCGAATTCGCATTTGAGGCGGCTCATTTGTGCCGTTTACTAAAACACTGTCGCGTGTGTCAATCAACCCGGTATAAGTTCCCAATGGCAATTTTTGATAATCTAGCGTATCGTCTGAATAATAAGTGGTCGAATCCCCCATATCTTCAAGGACTCTGTGAACACTGAAACTTTGTTCGCCTGCTAATTTCATAATATCGGCATAGTAACCGGCATAGGCCAATGAAAGAACTACCGAATCAACTGTAGCATTAGTTCCGAAAGCAGGATTAGCTGCAGAAAGTTTCAGTTGTGTGTAAATGCTTGCTTTTGATAATCCAAAAATAGGGTCGTTGTGGCTTCCTACAATATTAAAAGAAGTTCCAGTTGTACTCAATGAATCTTCCCGTAGTGTATAAGCCCAAACAGTAATCGTGTCTGTATGCTCTCCTTGCAGGCGATCTTCTTCCGGCAATACTTCCAATCCAACGGTATCTGCTTTTTTGCAGGAATTAAAAACTAACAGAAATAAAAATAGAGCACTTAATAACCCTGAACTCTTACCAGAAAAAATGTTTTGCATATGGGTTTAAAAAAATTGCGGTCTCGCCTGTAGGCAAGACCGCAAAATAATTATTTACAAAGTTTTTGATTTCAATTCTTAGTCAGCCAAAACACCTTCTTCTTCCAGAACGGCATCGTAAAATTCTGAGTAAGCATCCATGTAATCTTCGGGGCTTTGGTATTCCAGAACCGGTTTGCCTGAAGCGCGGAGGTAGGTATTGATTTCTTTCTCGGTAGCTTCACTTCCTTTGATTACTGCATCACTATGGTCAATTGCAGATTTGGTAAGGTTGATATAGTTTGGTGTTTTGTAATGCTTAAGGTCTTTATCGTTCATACCTTCCAGTTTCAGTTTCTGAGCGGTTTTAGCGTTCATCTGACCTGTAAAAGCATCGTCATAAACGGAATAAACAATTTTTGATTCTGCAAAAATAGGATCTTCGCTGTATGATTTTTTAACCATCAAAGGCAACATACTGGTCATCCAGCCATGGCAATGAATAACATCGGGAGCCCATCCTAGTTTTTTTACGGTTTCAATTACCCCGCGACAAAAGAAAATAGAACGCTCATCGCTGTCTTCAAAAAGGCTTCCTTCGCTGTCAACATACGTAAGTTTGCGCTGAAAATATTCTTCGTTGTCTATGAAATAAACCTGCATGCGTGCAGATTGTATAGAAGCTACTTTAATAATAAGCGGATGGTCGTTATCGTTGATGATAAGGTTCATGCCTGATAAACGGATAACTTCGTGCAACTGATTTCTGCGCTCATTAATGCAACCAAAGCGCGGCATAAAAGTTCTGATTTCTTTACCTCTCTCCTGAATTCCCTGCGGAAGTTTTCTTCCGATAGTTCCTATTGGACTTTCCTCTAAGTAAGGCGTAATTTCTGATGAAACGAATAATACTTTAGCTTTTTTCATGTGTTGTATTTAGTTTAACAATTTGTGAATTATTCTGCCAATGTTTTGCTTATTTCTGGTTGTTCCGGGGAGAGATTTTTGGACTTCATAGAACAACAGGCTTTTGGAAATAAGTATGCAAAAGTAAGCAATAAAAAACGACAATTCAAACTTTAATATAGCTTTGAACGGTTTTTTCTGAAATATAATTTCGTTTTTGCTTGATTTACAGTAGTTTCTGCTCCTAATTATTATTCATGAAGGTATTTGAAAAAGCGGCTGAACTGAACCAATTTCTTGCCTTGGGGCGGGCAAATGGCAAATCTGTGGGCTTTGTTCCCACTATGGGGGCATTGCATAGCGGGCATATTTCACTCATTAATAAAGCAAAGCAAGGGAATGATGTGGTGGTGGCAAGTGTATTTGTAAATCCAACCCAATTTAATAACCCCGATGATTTAAAGAAATACCCACGCACAATAGAAGCCGATAAAGCTTTATTGGAAAAACACGGTTGCAATGTTTTGTTCTTTCCTTCGGTGGAAGAAATTTACCCTGAAAAAGATAGTACTGTTTTTAACTTGGGAGGATTAGATACCTTAATGGAAGGTAAATTTCGTCCCGGGCATTTTAACGGGGTGGCCATGGTGGTAAAAAGGCTATTTGAAATTGTGCAGCCCAACAATGCTTATTTCGGTGAGAAGGATTTTCAGCAACTGGCTATTATAAGGTATATGGTTAGGGCTGAAAATCTGCCGGTTAATATAATCGGCTGCCCAACACTGAGAGAAACCAATGGCTTAGCAATGAGTTCGCGCAATATGCGCCTTACCGAGAAAGAGAAAGTTGAAGCCGCAGCTATTTACAAAGCAATGGTTGAGGCAAAAGAAAATGCTAAAGCGCTTCTGCCAGAAAAAGTAAAAGAGCTTTTTGAAAACAGCATCAGCCATAATCCCATTTTCAAATTTGAGTATTTTGAAATTGTTGATTCTGAAACGCTTCTTCCTCTTCAGGAATGGAATTCTGAAAGGAAGGCCGTAGGTTGTGTTGCCGTTTGGATAAGAGATGTGAGGCTGATAGATAATCTGTTAATATTTCCATAGTTTTGCGCCCGCTATGATGATACAAGTAATGAAATCCAAAATCCACAGGGTAACGGTTACTCAGGCGGACCTTAATTATATCGGCAGTATTACTATTGACGAAGATCTGATGGATGCCGCCAACCTGTTGGAAAACGAACGGGTGCAGGTGGTGGACATCAATAATGGTGAGCGCCTTGAAACCTATGTGATAAAAGGCAAACGCGGTTCGGGCGTTATTTGCATGAACGGACCTGCGGCACGCAAAGTACAAACAGGCGATATCATCATCATCATTGGCTATGGTTTTGTGGATTTTGAAGAAGCGAGAAATCACAAACCCTCTCTTGTTTTTCCTGACACAGCTACGAACAAACTTACCGTTTGACCAAAACGCTCATTAATATCCTCAAGTTCATTATTCCCCTCGGACTTGGGGTTTTTCTTATTTGGTGGGTTGTAAAAGACCTTGATGCAAAAGATAAGGAAGACATCCGGAAATCTTTTTTAGAAGCAAATTACTTTTGGATTTTAATTGCGATGCTTGCTGGCTTATTTAGCCATTTAAGTAGGGCATACAGGTGGTTGCTTATGCTTGAGCCGCTGGGTTATAAATCTAAGTTCCGAAATAGTTTTTTTGCCGTAGCTATAGGTTATGGAGCCAACTTGCTTTTTCCGCGTTTGGGTGAAGTTGTGCGCTGCGGAGTAATGAATAAATATGAGAAAATACCGCTGCCACCTTTGCTTGGAACCGTGGTGGCGGAAAGGCTCATAGATATGTTGATACTGTTGCTGCTTACATTTATTACGCTGGTTACGCAATACGAGCTTTTAGCTGAAAATACCTCTAAATATTTTTTGGTTCCGCTGGGAGAAAAAATTGGCTTGTTACAAAACTCCATTGTTATGGCAACAGTGCTCGGAATACTATTTTTGGTTGTGCCCGTCATCCTGTTTTTTGTCTTCAGAAATAAATTAAAATCATTTTTTAATAAAATCTCAGGCATTACAAAAAGCTTTGCTGAAGGGTTGGTTGCAATTAAGAACGTTAAAAACAAAGGAGCTTTTATTTTTCATTCCCTTGCCATCTGGACATTGTATATCCTCATGCTGTATTTCAGCACGTTTGCGTTGGCTGAAACCAAGGGCTTATCAATGGATGCGATGCTTGCAGCTTTTGTTTTCGGAACATTTGGAATGGTATTTTCGCAAGGCGGAATTGGATTTTACCCGCTTATTTTACAAGTTACCTTGCAGCTTTACGGAGCATCGGAGATAGGGGGCTTTGCTTTTGGCTGGCTTACCTGGACATCGCAAACTTTGTTGTTAATTCTCCTTGCAATAGCTTCACTTATTTTGGTTCAGCATCTCAATAAAAATGGTACAACTGCACAAAACAAAGCTTGATATCATTCGCGCAAAAATCCTTTCAGGAGATTCGCTTCAGAAGGCACTGAACACCTGGCGTTTTTATGAAAAGAAGATTGTATTTACCAACGGTTGCTTTGATTTGCTCCACTACGGACATGTGGACTATCTCTCAAAAGCCAAAGACCTGGGCGATATATTAATTGTTGGTCTCAATACCGACAGTTCAGTAAAGCGCCTGAAAGGCAACCATCGCCCCTTGCAGAACGAAAACTCACGCGCCACCATTCTTGCTTCGCTCCAATTTGTGGATGCCGTGGTGCTGTTTGATGAAGACACTCCTTACAATCTTATTTCCCTCATCCGCCCGGCTGTGCTTGTAAAAGGCAGCGACTACAAACCCGAGCAAATTGTTGGTTACGACATTCTGCAAACCTACAATGGCGAAGTAAAAACCATTGACTTTGTGCCGGGTTATTCCACTTCTGCCATAGAGGAAAAGATCAAAAAAGGATAGAATTACCCCCTTTCTGTTCATTTTTTGCCTTTTCCGAGCGATGCGTTGCCTTCCCCCAGTCATTGGTTGCTGTCCCCGAACCATGCGTTGCTCTCCCTGAATGACGCGTTGCCTTCCCCCTGCCATTGGTTGCTGTCACCGAGCCATGCGTTGCCCTCCCTGCATGGTGCGTTGCCTTCCCCCTGTCATTGGTTGCCGTCCCTGAGTGGCGTTTTACCTTCCCCCGTTCATTGGTTGCCGGCAAATAATGAGACGGGAAACGCCCGTTAATAGTTTTACTTCAAACTCAGTAGTTCCCGCTCCATCCATTTTTTGCTAGTTTCGGTAAGCAGCATTTTCTCTTCACTATTTGCAGTTACAGCAATGTTTTTCATAGCCATGTAGGGTTTGTTATCCACAATGCTGTAAGCAATTAAACTTACTTCACTGCCTTGCGGAATCCCTTCAAAACGTATTTTCCCGTTCTCATCAGCGTAGCCTGACATTACCGATTGAATGTTTTTGAAAACCAAACGCACGGATGGATGTAATGCAGTATCAACGCTTACCACAATTTCCATTTTTTCGGTTGGGTCGTCATAAAAGCGGTCGCAGTTAATCCAGCCTAAAGAGCCGCTACTTAGTAAATAGTTATCTAACCCTGCTTCGTTTTTATTTACTTGGAAATAAACATCACCTATGTTGCTGTAATATTGTTCGGTTTCGGGGTCATAATACATGTCTTCTTCTGAAACGGGTGCATCAACCGGTTCACCCGAAGCTACCCAATCAAGATTTCCGTCTTCAGCAAAACCGTTAAAGGTTTGCATCCCTTCTTTGTATTGTTTGTAAGGAAAAGCTAAAGTCATTTGCGCGCCATCTGCAAGTTGTGCCTCTTCATCACCACAAAATGCAGCAATGTGAACGGTGCCTCCGGTTTCCAGAATGTTACTCCCTGACATGGTATGCAGGTCAGCTTTCAGCAAATCACCGCGGCTGTAAAACTCCTGTAACTCAATGCGAATTTTATCTCCGGGCTCTGAACCATCAGCGCACAAAAAAGCATAAGCCGGAAAAGTGATCTCAGTCCCCTTCTCACCGCGAATTGTATTTTCTTCCGCAGGATTGATCGTGAACGATTGAATATTCTTGGAGAAATAATCATCAATACCCAAGATGCTTTTTGCAGAAATAATTACTTCTTTTTCAATTACTGCTTCGCCACCCGATGCAGTAATTTCATAACGGATAAATTCAGGCTTTACATTTTTTGAAAGTAGGTATTGCTGCACACTGTTAAAACGTTCATCGCTGAAACGTGTCATCGAAAAATCTTCGCCATCGCCTACCAGACCAATGCGAATTTTTTTGCCCTCGGGCAGTTTGGAATAAATGGTGTCGAGCAAACCGCTAACGCTTGCAGTAAGTTCAGCGCTGTTGTTTTCAAAATAAACATTGGCACGTTGAACAGGTTGTGCTTGGATGTTTCCGCAAAGTGTAATTACTAAGGCGAAAACGCAGATGGACTTTTTCATGTTGATTGGTTTTAATTAGTTAACGTAGAATTGCAGCATATAGTATGTGGGTTATACTCACATAATACATGCAACAGTCATTCGTTACAAAAAATAAAAAATAATTTTCAGGGAAGAATTTCCACAATCACAATTTTACCTTCCTGTGAGATAAGGTCTAATTGCACTCCGCTGATAAAGCGGTTTTGATTTACAGGGTCAAACGAACCAAGGCCCGCCCAGACAGCGTGTCCTGCATATTGTCCGTTCTGGGGTTCGTTCATATAACTGAGGCGTTTTTTATCACTGCCATCAGAGTTCATTATCCACCAGTCGGTGCCACCGGCTTTGCTTTCGGTGTTGCTCATCCACACAATTTTGTTTCCGTCATGACGGTAGTGCCCATGTTCGTTATAATTTTTGTCGGTGAGTTTTTGAATATTGGTTCCGTCAACATTAATGGTATAAATGTGTTGATCCCAAAATGAAGGCTGATTAACACTGCTGCAATAAATCAGTTGCTGGTTGTCGGGTGAAAATCCGTAACACTCATAAAACGAAGGTTCGCCTGTCGGTACGATTTGAACATTACTTACCACAGGAATACCTGTTGAATCAAAAGCAAAATCAGCCATCTTAATTACCCAATAACCCGCAAGTTTTTTCCCGTCCAAAACATTAGGTGCTTCCACTCTGTCTGTCCATGAAATCTTGGTCATGTCGGGTGAAAAGCGTGGACATATAACACCGTGGTCGTAATCATTCGGGATGTCAACTATTTTAAAGATGGCGCTGCTGTCAACACGCATAATCCAGATATCGCAGTATGCACCAAATCCCGGAAGTGCGTCTGTTGAAGAGCCGGAATGCACAGCTTTTTCGGCAACAAAAATGCACCATTTGCCATCATAACTCCAGGCCATGTTGGCGATATGTTTATTGGGCAAAGCAGAATGGTCGCAGGTTAAACACGTATCTTCCGTTCCGTCAGGATAGGACATGTGAATATCATAATAAGTGTCAGTTCCTTTTTGCGAGTAGAGTATGCGGTTACTGCCTGATGGATCCCATGAGCAATCAAGTCCGCTTTCCTGAAAGGTAGTGATGATGGTTGGCTCATCAAGAATGGGAGCAGCGCAGGAAGCAAAGAATACTAAGAATAGTAGCCAGAGGTTTTTCATCTCCAAACTTAGTTATTTTCTTTCCAGCGAAAACTTTTTATTTCCAGTCCGGCTAAATCCAGAACGCGGTCAACAACGGTGGCGGCAAGATCTTCAAAGCTTTTTGGCTGACTGTAAAATGATGGCGAAGCAGGGCAAATTATTCCACCTGCTTCGGTAATGGTTTTCATATTGTTGATGTGAATCAAGCTGTAAGGCGTATCGCGGGGAATGAGGATTAACTTTCTGCGCTCTTTCAAAATTACATCGGCTGCGCGAGTGGTTAAATCATTGGATATACCAGTCGCTATTCTTGCCAGTGTTCCCATGCTGCAAGGACAAACAATCATGGTGTTATATTTTGCCGAGCCGGATGCAAAGGGCGAAAAGAAATCATTCTTGCTGTAGATTTTAAAAGGCAGCTTTTCATAATCGGTATTGCCCAATTCAAACTTCCAGACATCACGCGCATTGTCACTCATCACCACGCCAACATCTTCAATCTGTTCGTGCAGTTGTTGCAGTTTATCAAACAGCACTTTGGCATAAATGGCTCCGCTGGCACCGGTAACGGCTACTACTATTTTATGTTTACTCATTCGGCTTTGTTCTCTTCTTTATTAGTATTGAACTTGTAGCGCAAGCTCACTTGCAATACAGAATTATACTCACCATTATTTAGACGCAGGCCGCCATACATCTGTGTTTGTCCTGCCTGGTGTTTGCGAACCCGGAGAACGGAATTGAGGTAACGCAGGTTAAGGTCAAAACTATCGGAGATGCGGAAGTTAAGGCCGCCCAAACAGCCAAACTCAAAACGATTGAAAGTTTGCTGGTTGAAATCATACAATTCACCTTCACCATTTTCGTTTCTGAATTTTGTGCTTATCAATACTGCTCCCGATAATCCAAGCTCAAAATCGAAACGTCCTATCAGTTTTGATTTAAATACTAACGGAACTTCTATGTAATTAAGATTGCGGTTAACAAAGCGTGTTCCGCCACTGATAGTGTCTTTGTAAAATTTTCTGAGCCCCTTTTGCACAAAAACCATTTCAATCTGAACCGCTGATTTGGTTTTGATTTTGCGGTTGGCATACACACCGCCAACAAAACCCGCTTTCTGAAAACCATAAATATCTGTGCCGAGCAACTGACTAAAAGTGGCGCCTGCTATTAAACCTCCGCCAAAGCTTTGTGCGTGGGTGGAAGAAGTTATAAGTGATAAGTTATAAGTTATGAATGCAAAGAGGAGTAGTTTTTTCATTTTGTATTCGGGGTGTCACCCTGAACTTGTTTCAGGATTTTTATTTTAAGATGCTGAAACAAGTTCAGCATGACGTTATAGAAAACAAAAGTAACGATGTATTTGTTTACGCTGCTCAATTCATTTCAAACAAAATACATTTAGCTTTGCCGCCCTCCATTTTATGAGCAAAGAAAAAATCCTTCTCTTCCTTCTGGCAGCTATACAGTTCACGCACATTGTGGACTTTATGATTGTGATGCCTTTGGGTCCGCAGTTGATGCGTTTGCTGGAAATGAATCCGCAGCAGTTTGCGTTGATGGTTTCGTCTTATACGTTTAGCGCAGGGGTTGTTGGTTTTATGTTTGCGTTTGTGGCCGACAGGTTCGACCGCAAGAAAGTGTTGCTCTTTTCATACATCTGTTTTACTATGGGAACTTTTTCCTGCGGCTTTGCCAACTCGTATGAGTTTTTGCTGGCTGCCCGCATTCTTACCGGTGCTTTTGGCGGTGTAATGAATGCCTTGGTTTATTCCATCATTGCCGATGCTTTCCCGTTTGAGCGAAGGGCAGGGGCAATGGGTGTGGTGATGGCTTCGTTTTCGTTTGCTTCGGCAGTAGGTGTTCCGCTGGGTTTGTTTCTGGCGTCTATTGCCGATTGGCATTTGCCTTTTCATGCATTAGGTCTGGCGGGTGTAGTGATTACAGCGGGCATTTATTTTTACATTCCTACCCTGCACGCTCATATTGGTAAGAGTAATAAAGACGAGCGCATCTTTGATTTTCTGCTCAACATTGGCCGAACTCCCAACTTACTGAAGGCATTACTCTTTATGTTTCTGATGGTGATGGGGCAGTTTGTGGTGATACCCTTTATCAGTCCGTATATGGTAAGCAACATGGGCGTTTCCGAAAAGGAACTGACGTATGTTTACCTGCTGGGCGGCACTGCTACCTTCTTTACCTCGCCCTGGATTGGAAGGCTTTCAGATAAATACGGCAAGCCAAAGGTGTTTACTATTCTTGCTTTACTTTCAGTTATTCCGTTGTTTATTGTTACCAATGTGCAGACCACTCCGTTGTGGATTGTGTTGGTGGTTTCAGTTTTGTTTTTTGTTTTTATTTCGGGGCGAACTGTTCCGGGTATGACTATGATAACAAGCGCTGTTGAGCCGCAGCACCGCGCCAGTTTTATGAGTATCAATTCAGCTGTGCAGCAGTTTTCTTCCGCAGGCGCTTCTATGATTGGCGGTATGATTGTTATGACAGAAGCTTCGGGCAAAATGATAAATTATCAGTATGCCGGTTACCTGGCAATTGCGGCTACCTTGCTTTGTATTGTGGTGGGTAGGAGGTTGAAGGCGGTGGAGTAGCCTCACCCCCTTACCCCTCTCCTTGAAAAAAGGAGAGGAGAGCAGAGTACTAAACCACATTTCCGCAATCTTTTTCTTTTACTTTTGCGTGCATGAAAAACATTGACACCTATAACTTCAGCGGCAAAAAAGCCCTGATACGCGTTGACTTTAATGTGCCGCTGAATGCCGAGCATGTTGTTACCGATGATACCCGCATACGTGCTGCCATACCTACTATAAAGAAGGTGCTTAGCGGTGGCGGTTCTGTTATTCTGATGTCGCATTTGGGAAGACCAAAGGACGGGCCTACCAACAAATATTCACTGAAACATATTGTTGCGCATCTTTCTAAACTTCTTTCGGTGGAGGTAAAGTTTGCTGAGGATTGCATTGGTGAGAAAGCAACTTCTGCTGCAGCTGCTTTAATACCGGGTGAAGTTCTTTTGCTGGAAAACCTGCGTTTTCATAAACAGGAAGAGGCAGGAACGGAGGATTTTGCCAAGCAACTCGCCTCGCTGGGCGATGTGTATATCAACGATGCCTTCGGCACGGCACACCGCGCCCATGCTTCTACCACTATTGTTGCGCATTTCTTCCCTGAAGAAAAAATGTTTGGCTATGTGATGAGTGGTGAGCTGAACAGCATCGACAAAGTTTTAAAAAATGCCGAACGTCCCTTCACGGCCATTATGGGTGGCGCAAAGGTTTCGGGCAAAATATCCATCATTACCAATTTGCTGGATAAGGTTGACAACATTATTATAGGTGGAGGCATGAGCTACACGTTTTTTAAAGCGATGGGCAAACAGGTTGGCTCTTCGTTGGTGGAAGACGACAAGTTGCAAACGGCTTTAGATATTCTTAAAGCAGCCAAAGAAAAAGGAGTACAGATTTATCTTCCCAGCGATTCGATTTGCGGTGATAAATTTGACAATGCAGCCAAAACCGTTCACTGCCTTTCGTTTGAAATACCCGATGGCTTCATGGGCCTGGATATTGGTCCGCAGGCGGCAGAGGAATATGCCTTGGTAATTGAAAACTCTAAAACCATTTTGTGGAACGGACCCATGGGCGTTTTTGAAATGAGCAGCTTTGAAAGCGGAACCAAAGAAGTGGCACTAGCAGTAGCAGCAGCAACAGCCAAAGGCGCTTATTCCTTAGTAGGCGGTGGCGACTCGGTGGCTGCCGTCAACCAGTTTCACCTTACCGATAAGGTTAGCTATGTATCAACAGGCGGTGGCGCACTGCTGGAATACATGGAAGGCATTGAGTTGCCGGGGGTGAAGGCTATACGGGAATAAGCCGCATAGCAGTCGGCAGTCGCTGACCGCAGTAAATCAAAAATATTATTCTTTCCCTTTCTCCCACTCCGCAGCAATCGCCTCCAGTTCCTTATACCACGCCTTTCCAAACTTGCGTATTAAAGGTTCTTTCAGAAATTTGTAAACGGGAACATTGAGTTTTTCGCCACAACTCAGGGCGGGTTTGCATACGCTCCACTTCTCGTAGTTCAAAGCAAGGTAGCTTTTCATATCCTTAGTACGGATGGGGTAGAGGTGGCACGAAACGGGTTTCTTGAAGTCAATCTTGCCGGCACGGTTGGCCATTTCAATGGCGCACTTGGCTATTTTGTTTTCGTCAAACACCACGTAAGCGCAGTGTTTGTTGCGTGAGTTCAAAGGAGTTTCCAGTTCGTTGGCTTCGTTCTTAACCCACTTGCCTTTTTTGGCAATGGTTTTTATGCCCGTTTCGTTCATGAAGGGTTTTACCTGCTCATAAATCTCTTCAAGTATAAGTGCTTCTTCCTCGTCAATGGGTGCGCCTCCCTCGCCTTCCACACAACAGGCACCTTTGCAGGCGCCAAGGTCGCACACAAACTTTTTAGACAATATTTCATCACTTACAAGGGTGTCTTTTACGGCTATCATTTGTTTTGCAGGCATAAGGCAGCGCAAGATGCCAAAAATTTATATATTCGCGTTCTAAAATCTATTAAAATCATGAAGAAATTTTTACTTGCGTTTGCACTTATAACGTATAACTTATCACTTCTAACTTCCTACGCCCAATGCCCTGGCTGCATCATTGATACCCAGTGCGGAGTAGGTATTAACCCTGTGGCGCCAACCCTTTGTCCGGCTGTGTTGCCCAATGCCATTCAAAACCAGCCTTACGACCAGAACCTGACCTTTTTTATGCCCCGCGATTTTGTTGACCAGCAAAGCGGTCAATCCGTAACACTGAACGGAATTACCGTTACCCAAATCGTTGGTATGCCTGCGGGACTTGCCTACAGTTGCGACCAGCCCGGCTGCGCTTACACTGTAACAGCGGATAGCCGCGGTTGCGTAAAAATCTGCGGAACACCCACCGTTCCCGGAAACTACAACGTAGTGGTTTCGGTAGTGGCCAACGTTACTACACCTATTGGAACCATTAACAACCCTGCAAGTTTCTCTTTGTTTTTAATTGTTGAACCTGCTCCGGGCGGCAATCCTTATTTCGGTTTCAATCCTCCATCAGCTTGTGGTGAACTGGATGTTACGTATGAGGCTTACCTTGATTTCTCACCTAATCAGGTTACTGAGTATGACTGGGATTTCGACAATGGAAATACTTCAACACAGCAAAATCCTCCGGTTCAATCCTACACCACACCCGGTGATTATTACCCAAGTCTTACTACTACCGTTTACAACTATGTACTGACCGATGTAACTGTTACCACTTCCGGTTCGGGCTGGTGCGGTGATGTGGAAGAGATAAGTCTTTTCGGAGTTTGTCAAGGGTCCCCTGATTTGTATTTCACGTTTACAAACGGAACACAGAATTATACCTCCTCATCAGGAAGCAACAACATCAGCAATTCCTGGAGTAACCTAAACCGTGTACTTGAAAACCCTGCCTTCAGTCTTAACTTTTGGGATGAGGACGGAACATCACAAGACGATAATCTTGGAAACTATCCAACCTTTGTTTCTGCTCCCGGAACATTCAACTTCACAACACCCGAAACATTCGGAACCTATACCATTGCTTTAGCGCTGGACACCACTTATCAGACACAAGATACCATCACCGTTTTTGCAAACCCGCCAGTACCGCCAATGATTGCATTACCTAACGACAGCGTTTGCCTTGGCGATTCATTATTGCTTACCACCAGTTCAGGTCCTTATACTTATCAGTGGTCGCAAAGCGAAACATTCATCTCAGACAGCGAAGCAGTTTGGGTAAGTGTTCCCGGTCCTACAGGATATTACAACCTGCTGATTACTGACACCACTAACTTCTGTTTAAACCGTGCAGACTCAATCCGTGTATCATTTGTAAATGACCCTGCTCAGCCGTTCATTACTTTTAATCCGGGCATAGATGCATTGGAAATAACCAACAACAACAACGGATTGTATGATGTGGAATGGTATAACAACGGAGTGCTTGTAGTTGACTCAACAGGTAACACACTTGGCGGACAGACCACAGCCGGACCTTATACAGTAACATTTACAAGTGCTATAGGATGCCAGAGTTCTTCATTTCCTTTCACACTTTGTTTAGCAGGAGGTATTGCTTCTGTTTCTAAAGACACATTGTGCTGCGGTAATCTTGCAGAGGTAATTTCAGAAGGCTTTGTGGCAAGCCCCGGATTTAATGTAGCATGGGCAGTAACACCTTCAGACTTTGGTCCGGTAACCAATCAGCAACAGGCAAGCGCTGCCAATGATGCAGGCTATGTTTTTCCGGGATTGAATGATTCATCTTACACCATTCAACGCCAGTGTGCCAACCTTACCGACAGTCTGGAAGAAGGCTGGTATTTCATTACACCATTCATTGCCGAAGAGGCTAACATTGAACCTGTGGTTTGGGATACGCTTACTGCATACTGCCGTCCGCGCATGGAAATTTGTCCGATTATAACAGGCGACAGCGGTTGGGCACTTGACCCATTGGTGTTTATTTTCCCTGACGGAACTTCGTACAATGTAAATGACGAATATCTTCCCGGAAACCACATTGTTATTTCACAGCAGATTATTAATTTGTTGCCGGGCGGAACATTGCCTTGCATTCCGCTTACTTCTCTTTTCCCGGGCGACCCAAATGGCACATGGATTATTTCGGCAACTAATATAGGAGTTGGAGCTGTATCTGTTGTTGTGCCGCCTTTCCAGATTATAAACTATGCAGATAGCTGCAACCTGATTACAGAAGATCAGGTGTATACATTTGATGAGCTTAATATTGATTTAGCTCCCGGACAAACAGAGTCGGTTCAATTGGTTGTGCCTCCTGTGCCGGGTGAGTTCCCTGCCATTGTTGAAACCTGCTCAGGTTTTGGTCAGCGTGACTCTGTTTATCTCAGAAACTGTTTCCCTGAATTGACCTGTACCATTTCAATTGATTCTATTCAGGCACAAAACGTAACAACCTTTGACGGCTCCAACGGATTTATTGATGTGGAGGTAACGGGAGCATCGCAGCCCTTTACCCTTTCGTGGAGCAACGGTGCTACTACTGAAGACTTGTTTAACGTAGCAGCAGGAACGTATACGATTACTGTTACCGATGCAAACTGCACACGTACGCTTACGGTTGTAATTACTCAGCCACCAAACGGCATTGAAGAAAATGGAACACCGGGTTTCAGTCTGTTGCAGAACATCCCCAATCCGTTTAACAGCAGTACGGTTATCAACTTTGTTTCTGACCTTCCGGGTGATTATGTACTTACCGTTACTACTATTGAAGGCAAACTTTTAGAAACCCGTCAGGTGCAGGCATCAGCAGGATTTAACAAAATTGAATTCTTTACAGGCAATCTTCCTGCGGGAGTTTACTTCTATACCTTAAGTAATAAAGAAGTAAGAGCTACCAAACGGATGATGATTGCAAAAGACTAAGGTTTTCCACCATACATTGTTCACTAAACAACCCTTGCAATTTGCAGGGGTTGTTTGTTTTTACTTAATTTTGGTATAACCATAACCTAAAACCATGAAAAAATATTTACTTCTTATTGCCGCAGTTTTTTCTTTTACAACAGCCTTTTCACAATCTCATTTCTACCTAAATTTTGGCTACAACCTTGGCTATGCAAAGTTGGACGCGCTTCATACGTATGGTGTTGACAGGTATAATGAAACCCGCACATGGCTCACTGAGCCCATGGGTAGCTTTCATTTTCCAAATGGCTTTTGTGCTTCTCTTGGTGGCAGCAAGAATAAACTGATGTATGATATTACCTGGGTAGGTCGTCATATGACACGCAGTGCAAGCGGTACTCAGCCTAATGGTATTGAAGGTGGTCGTGAACTGAAGTGGCGAATGAATACTATTAACTTTGGATTTGGTGTTGCACTTGGTCAAAGCCGCATGGCTAGGCTTAACATTGGTATTTCAATTGACATGGGGAACGAAAAGGTTTTTACACGAACAGGTGAAAACGGAGTTTTTAATCCTGAGGAATTTCGAGAGGTACAGAAAGATATTGTGGTTGGCAGCACTATTTTTATGCAGATAATTCTTTCAACTGAAAATCTTCCGGCTGGTTTATTTATTCGTCCGTATATACAGTTGCCTTATTTTAAAACCAATTATCTTGATACCCATGATGAGTTGGATAAAACTAATACCATTGATTATGAAGCTGCCAAGTCAACCAGTTGGAATGTAGGCGTGCAGATGCAGATTGGTCTTTTCAAAAGAAGCGACTAACTTTCTTTACTGGTAAAAATGTACATCCAGATAATACGCGATAAGCGGAAGTTGACAAACCAGAGTAATACCTGCGCCAGAACGATAAGTACAATAACGCGGTAATCATACTGTCCGGGCATAAACAATTCCCATAGTACAAATACGGCAACTGCTACGGCAACTGTTAACGCATAGCTTACATACATTGCCCCGAGAAAATAACCCGGTTCACGTTCAAACTTATGTCCGCAGTGCGGGCAATTGTCGTGCATTACAGGCATTCTGAAAACAAACAGGTTACCTTTATCGGAAAAGATAGCTCCTGTTTCGCATTTAGGGCATTTGCCTTTCAGCAATGAAAATATACGGTGTGAATTCATAATAAAAGAACAATTGTAGGGGTACAAAGGTCTTAATTATTGAATGAAGTTGTTAGTGATGTGTTACTCCTTCACAAACTTTGTGCTTACCACTTGTGTGCCATCGGTAAGGCTGAGGTAGTAGATGCCTGAAGAGAGGGAAGAAATATCGAATGTTGAACACCGAATGTTGAAGGAATAAACCTTCTTCATTCGGTGTTCCTTGTTCTGTATTCGTTATTCAAGCTGTTCTACCAGCACACCATACTCACCACTTCACTCAGCGGACCAACACCTTTGGCGTTTACAGCATAGTAATAGAAGTAATAGGTAACATCGTGGGTAAGGTTAAGAAAATGTTTTTCGCGCTGGTCGGTAAAATCAAGTTGCACACTGGTGGGTGTGGGACCGGGTGTAGGTCCCGGTATGGGGTTATTTGTTTGCAGCACTATTCTGCCGTTGGCATCTATAACAACCCACTCTGGCAGGAGAGCACCCTCGGTCATAATGCAACCGTAGTGTTTGGCCCCTACCAGTTTTTCGCAGGTAGCAATCAACTCACCGGCAATACCTCTTTTTACAGTAACCACTGTTTGACCGGGTTTAACCGATTCGCCCGGTATTTTGGTGGGCGTGAAACCTGCCAGAATTATTAAATCAGTATTTCCATCGGCTACCTTATCGGTTTCTATTGCTATTAAATCCAATACATTTATTAAGGCAGTTTTTGAAACCAGAAAAGGACCTCTCTGTGTTTCACCGCCATTATCGTAAGCAGATAATTTGGTATCGTAATCAGTTACCAATGCAAGAAAAACGGCAAGCGTTTCGGGCAAAATGGTAAAGGGTGGATTGTTGGCGTAATAGCCGGCTGCTATACCGTCTGCAAAGGTTTTTAATTTAGAGGCTGCTGTTTTGCGGTAAGCTCTGCTGCAATGTACTTTTTTCATGGTGTTTGTTGTTTAGGTTAATGGTTTGGTTTGTTTGTAGTAAAGGTTTTCTAAGTGTATTAAGGTGTCATTCGTTTGGGTGGTCATCAATTCTGTTTGGGTGGCGGCCATTTCTGTTTGGCTTTGTGTTTTTCTAATTGGGTTGTCAGCATTTCCAAATGGGTTGTCAGCATTTCTGTTTGGGTTGTCAGCTTTTCCAAATGGGTGGAGGGTATTTCCAAACAGATTTACCCGTCACCCAATTAGATTTACCCGTCACCCAATTGGGTGGAGGGTATTTCTCGCTGGATTTGTTCATTTCCCGACAGATTTGCCCGCCACCCAACTGGATTTACCCGTCACCTAATTGGATGGTCTGCATTTCTAATTGGGTGGAGGGTATTTCTAAACAGATTTGGTCGCCACCCAATTGGATTTGTGCTCTACCCAACTGGATTTACCCGTCACCCAATTGGGTGGAGGGTAGTTCTTGCTGGATTTAATCATTTCCAGACAGATTTGGTCGCCACCCAAACAGATTTAGTCGCCACCCAACTGGATGGAGCATTTTGCTGTTTGTAGGTGTTGTTTCTACATTCAAAGAACGATTTTGGGCAAATGTATTCCAGGGCGGATATGCTCCGCCACCCCGAATTCGGCAAGGTTTTTAATTTACTTCAGTCCTTGCCAGTCGGTATCCATAATGCGGTCAACTTCATCCTGTGTAATGATGCCAAGCGCCATAGCCCTGAACACAGCAACTGCCATGCTGTTGGCATACAACTTTGCACGAATGATTTTGCATTGCGATTGAATGGTTTCAAAATCAAGACCGCGCTGGTCTGCCACCTCCTTTTGGTTCAGGTTACTGCAAATAAGCAACAGCGTTTCTTTTTCGCTTGGTGTAAGCGTAATTACTTCATCGTTTTTTTTCATTTTGATAAGATTTAATTGTTAGTCTTATCAAAAATAAAAAGTGTGTTAAAAATTGCTTAAGTTTGGGGATGCGTTACGTCATTGCGAGCGCAGCGAAGCAATCTCTACTATAATGAAAAAACTACTTCTGCTCTTCGTCATGCTGAACTTGTTTCAGCATCGGGTGGTGGCGCAGGTTCCGGCAATTGAATGGCAGAAATGTTATGGAGGAACAAGCGGTGAATCTGTGTCAGATATTCAACTCACAACTGATGGAGGATATATTTTTGTTGGTGGCTCTGGTTCTATTGATGGAGATGTTACAGGTAATCAAGGAGAAGACGACTTATGGATAGTAAAATTAGATGATGAAGGAACTATTCAATGGCAAAAGAGCTTAGGCGGTCCGGGGTCTGAAAGCCCTGTAGAGGTTAAACAAACTTTTGATGGTGGATATATTATAGCAGCACTTACAACTGCAAACGGAGGAGATGTTTCCGGTTATCATAACAATGGATGGCCTATGTCAACTTCTTATGATGGCTGGGTGGTAAAAACAGATTCCGTTGGAATTATAGATTGGCAGATATGTTTAGGTGGCACTGGGTCTTCAGAAATGTCGACCTCTGTTTTACAATTAGCTGATAGCGGGTATATAGTAGCAGGCAAGGTTAACTCCACAGATGGAAACGTTACGTGTCTTGGACATGGTAATGGAGATGGTTGGATTGTAAAATTAAATACAAATGGTCAGATAACCTGGCAAGAATGTTATGGTGGTTCAGGAGATGAGTCGTTTATGACAATTCAAGAAACCTCTGACGGAGGATTTATTTTGGGAGGTAATTCAACCTCTGTTGATGGTGATGTAACAGGCAATCACGGAAACACTGATTATTGGATAGTAAAATTAGATACCCTTGGTTTTATTGAATGGCAAAAATCTTATGGCGGGATTGGATCTGATGTTTTCCGTGATATTCAGCAAACCACTGATGGCGGATATTTCATAACGGGTAACTCTAGGTCACCAGATGGAGGTGATGTAACCGGGCATCACGGCAACTCAGATGATTCTTGGGTAGTTAAAACAGATAGCTTAGGAACTATTCAATGGCAAAAATCATTAGGAGGAACAAATACGGAATATACTTATTCAGGTATCCAAACTAATGACAATGGCTTCCTGGTAGCGGGGGTTTCTTTTTCTAATGATGGCGATGTAACAGGTAATCACGGTGCTGCGGATTATTGGTTAATTAAATTAGATACCGCAGGAAGTATTCAATGGCAAAAATCGCTTGGTGGAACTGCCGCTGATTGGGGACAGTGTGTAATTCAAGTAAATGATGAAGAATATATTGTTGCAGGATATACAGGTTCTAATGATGGAGATGTTACAAACAACCATGGAAGTATAGATTGTTGGATAATAAAACTAAGCAATAGCCTAGGAACTTCAGTTATAGATGATTTGAAAGTTGAGATTTCCCTCTTCCCCAACCCCGCCACCACCCAACTCACCATCACCGGCTACACACCCGCATACCTTAAACTGTGCAACACCCTTGGGCAAACAGTAGCAGAGGCAACAAACACCACTACATTGTTACTTGGCACCTTGCCGCAGGGTTTATATGTGTTGCAAGTGTTTGATGCCAAAGGCGGGTTGGTAAAGGCGGAGAAGGTGGTGAAGGAATAAATTGCTTAAGTTTGTGTATGCGGAAAATATTGGTGATGGTACTCTTCGTCATGCTGAACTTGGTTCAGCATCTGGTGTTTGGGCAGGACCAGCGGATATGGGCAACGTATTATGGAGGGGATGACCGTGATAGACCGTTCAGTATTAACACCGATAGCAGGGGAAACATCTATATGTCAGGAGCTACTTTTAGTGCTTCTGGAATAGCTTATAATGGATTTCAGAATGAAATTCGTGGTAATTCAGATGCTTTCATTGTAAAGTTTGATTCTTCTGGTATCCGCTTATGGGCTACCTATTATGAAGGTGGCGTTAATGTTACAACAGATAACAATGGAAATGTTTATCTCAGTGGAGGCGCTATGCAAGATACAGGTATTGCTTCCGGTGGCTTTCAGAATAACTATGCAGGAGCTGAGGATGCCTGCCTTATAAAATTTGATTCTATCGGTAACCGTATTTGGGGAACATATTATGGTGGACCGAGTCTTGAAAGATCTTACAGTACAGCTACTGATATTTTTGGAAATGTTTACCTTTCAGGATTGACACGCAGTTCATCAGGTATTGCGTACAATGGCATTCAGAATAGTATTAGCGGAATAGATGATGCTTTTCTTGTAAAGTTTGATTCTGATGGCAATCGGCTTTGGGCTACATATTATGGCGGACCTGACTATGATTACGGATACAGTGTAGCTACCGATATTTTCGGAAATGTTTATCTGGGAGGAAAAACTTACAGTTCTTCCTTAATAAGTTTGGGAGGTTTTCAGAACACTTACAGTGGAGGTGGAGATGCATTTCTTGTAAAATTCGATTCTGATGGCAACCGTTTATGGGCTACATATTATGGCGGAACCAGTGGGGATATCTGCAATTCTATTGCTACGGATACTTTCGGCAATGTCTTTATGTCAGGAATAACAAACAGCAGCTTTGGTATATCAGCAGATGGTTTTCAAAATAATTATGCAGGAGGCAATGATGCTTTTCTTGTAAAATTCAATTCATCGGGCGAACGACTTTGGGCTACATATTATGGAGGTGCTGAGGAGGAAGAGGAAGTAGCAATAGCAACGGATAACAATGGAAATGTTTTTCTGGCAGGAGATACTTACAGCACAGCAGGTATAGCTTATAGCGGATTTCAGGATAGTCTTGTAGGGCAGGAGAACGAATTCATAGTTAAGTTTGACAGCAACGGAATACAGACTTGCGCTACCTATTTTGGGCAACTGCATGATGAATATGGTTTAGTAGCCGCAGATAAATTTGGTAATGTTTATTTGTCAGGAGCTACTAATAGTAATTCGGGTATTGCGTTTGATGGATTTCAAAACAGTTATGGAGGAGGAACACAAGATGCATATCTTGTAAAATTCAGTTCTTGCGAACCTACACTCTCAGGGAATATCAGCTATAGTTATCCAAAATGTAAAGACGATTGTGATGGCAGCGCCACAATAAATCCTGCATACGGAATACCACCCTATTCTTTCCTTTGGTCTAATTCAGAAACGACTCAAACAGTAACTGGGCTTTGCGCAGGTAATTATTCAATTATAGTTACAGATTCAATCGGCAATACAACAACAGCTAATATTACTATTGAGGAAGGGTACTATTTCCCGATAAGTATTACACAGCATGGTGATACCCTTGTTGCTACAAACGCTCCCAACTATCAGTGGTATGTTAATGATACAATCATTTCCGAAGCTAATACTCAGGATTATCTGATGCTACAAGGTGGTAATTATTATGTAATAACCATTATTGACAGTTGCACTTTTATTTCTCCTGTTATTGAAGTAATTCTTGAGTCCATAAGCGAAAATAATTTCCTCCAAAACATTTCTCTCTTCCCCAATCCCGCCACTACACAACTCACCATCACCGGCTACACACCTGCTTACCTAAAACTGTGCAACACCCTTGGGCAAACAGTAGCCGAGGCAACAAACACACTCCCCTCTCGAGAGGGGTCTAAGGGGTGTGTAATTGACATTAGCAGCTTGCCGCAAGGTTTATATGTGCTGCAACTATTTGATGCAAAAGGTGGCTTGGTGAAGGCGGAGAAGGTGGTGAAGGAGTAGTTTGACCTTATCAAAAATAAAAAGGGTGTGGAAAATGAATAGCGAATATCGAACAAGGAACACCGAATGATGAAGTAATCCAAACTTCTTAAATCATTATTCCTTGTTCGATATTCGATATTTTGCTAAGTTTCGGGATGGGTAATATGCATCCACACCTCCCAAAACATTCCCTCGTTTCCCTTGTTTTACTTCTTACCGAATACCTTGTTGATGCGAAACAGAATTTCCTACATTTACTCGCTCATTTTAATTTCTGAATGAATATAAAACGACTTCTTGTTCTTGCGGTAATACTTTGTTTCATTGCTGCTATGTCTGTTTTCAGTCCCGGACAAAACGCTGTAAAAGCATCCTTCCATACCGAAGAAGAAATACGTGCCTTTAACGACCACAGCCGCGCACCGATAGGTGAGGGGCAATACTTTCTTAATTCATTTAGTTGCAGCGGATGTCATGGCAAAGATACAACAGGTAATGCCAATGTAAACGAAGCAGGCGAGGATGTAAACCTGTATGACCACTGGCAACCCAGCATGATGGCCAACAGCGCACGCGACCCTTTGTGGCGTGCCAAAGTAAGTCAGGAAATAACAACCAATCCGGCACACTCAGGTGAGTTGCAGGATAAATGCACATCGTGTCACGCACCCATGGGGCGCTACACCAAGTTTTATCATGGTGGAGGGCATTACACCATGGCCGAGATTGATGGCGACAGTCTTGCCTATGACGGAGTATCCTGTGCCGGCTGCCACACCATCGGACCAAACGGTTTGGGAACTATGTTCTCGGGAAACATACCATATGATACCACGCGCAAAGCCTACGGCCCTTTTCCTTTACCTGAAACAGGACCCATGCAATTGTATGAAGGATATACACCCACCTTTAGTTTGCACATGGATGAATCACGCGTGTGCTCACCTTGTCACACACTCTACACCAACACTGCTGACCTTGACGGAAACCTTACAGGAACAACCTTTGTTGAGCAGGCTACTTATCATGAATACCTTAATTCATCTTTCCCTGCAAACGAAATCACCTGCCAGAAATGTCACATGCCCCGCATCGAAGATCCTATTATTATAGCCAACGGATTAAGTGGCTTAACACCGCGCACACCATTTAATCAGCACACCTTTCAGGGTGCAAATTATTTTATGCTCAACCTGATGAAAGAAAACAAACAGGCGCTGGGCATTACCGTTGAAGACTGGAAATACGACACCACGCTTGCCGCCACTTCGCGCTCTTTAAAACTGCAATCAATTGACCTTAATTTATACTTAGACAGTTTAACTTCCGATACTGCATTCTTTACCGTAAAACTCAAGAACAAAGCAGGACATAAGTTTCCTTCGGGCTATCCTTCGCGCAGGGCGGTAGTGCAGTTTGTAGCCCTCAACGCGAATAACGATACTGTTTTTAAATCAGGAATATTCGGCAGCGATGCCCGTGTGAATAACGAGACACCTGCCTTTGAACCGCACTACAATGTTATAAAGCAAAGCGGGAAATCACAGATATACGAAATGGTGATGGGCGATGTGAACAGCAATTACACATCAACACTAGAACGTGCAGCTGTTATGCTGAAAGACAACCGCATTCCGCCCGATGGTTTCACCAGCTCCTCATCCGTTTACGATACCGTTGCCGTTGTTGGCGTTCCCGCAAGTGATACCGATTTCAACATCGAAAATTCACTGGAAGGTTCAGGCGCGGATTATGTGCATTACCATGTTCCCGTTGCCGCTTTCTCGGGCAACATCTCGGCTTATGCACGCATGTATTATCAAACCGTTCCTCCCAAGTTTCTTGACGAGATGTTTGCCCTCAGCACCGCACCCATCAATACCTTCCGCGATATGTATGACAATGCCGACAAGCAACCCTTCCTGATGCAGCACGATAGTTTGCTTGATGTGCAACTCATCACAGGAATTCAGGAACAGGCAAATGAACTTTTCATTTATCCTTCGCTTACTTTTGACGGAAGAATTTCCATTATTTCACCCACTGAAATTAAAACCATCACGGTTTACAATGCAGAAGGCAAGATAGTACTCTGTTCCCCCTCCTTCCTTCAAGGAGGAGGCCAGGGGGTGGTAATACTCCCCGAGACTTCCGGCATCTATTTTATAGTAGTTCAAACCGCCAATAAATCTTTTCACCGAAAAGTGTTGCGTCAGTAATTTATTTCTCCTACTATTACAACCTATTACCCTGAACACCAATTAAAATCTAATTAATAATTTATGAAAAACTTTACTCTTAAACGTGCAGTTATTGCTTGCTCACTTGTTGTTGCAGCAAGCAGCGCAGCACTTGCACAGCTTTCATTTACCAACTCGAATGCAAGGCTGGAAACAGTTACACACAGCGGTTGTGTTGTTACTGTTACCGATGTAAACTTTGACGGTCTTGATGACTTAGTTAGAATGGATCAGGGACATCTTGTTAATGTGGATATTCAGGAGCGTGATGGTAACTTCACCAATTACTACATCCGCGACAATGGCGGAGGCAGTTCATGGGGTATGGCTGTTGCCGATATTGATCAGAACGGATACAAAGACATTGTTGCAGACGGTTCGGGAGACATCAACGTGATTAAACTGTTCTGGAACGGAAGCGCTTTTACTTCTACCACCACCACACTTGCAAACTCAGGTTTCTTTCTCCAGAACGTTACCGTTTGCGATGCAAATAACGATGGTTGGGTTGATATTTTCGGTTGCGATGATAATGATGCAAGCACCTTGTATGTAAACAACGGATCAGGATCATTAGCGCCATCAAACCTTATCAACTTTGCGCTTAACCCGGGCACCAACTACAATGGCGACCCTGCTGATTCAGGCAACTACGGCAGCGTTTGGACCGACTTTGACGGTGACAATGACCTTGACCTTTTTGTAGCACACTGCCGTCAGAGCACTTCAAGTGTTACTGACCTGCGCAGAAAAGACCGCCTGTTTGAAAACAACGGCAGTAACGTATATACCGAAACAAGTACTGCACACGGTATAGAACTTCCCGGTGCTTACCTGCAGACCTGGACAGCCATGTTCGGAGATATTGATAACGATGGAGACTTTGATCTTGGTCTGGTTAACCACGATGTGGGCAGCCAGATATTGGAGAATGACGGATCAGGTAATTTTACAAACATCACTTCAGGTTCCGGTTTTTCTTACAGCGGAAACTACATTGAATCAGTAATGGAAGATTTTGATAACGATGGATACATTGACATTCTAATCTCAGGTCCTGAGTGGAAATACTTTAAGAATGATGGAGACAACACCTTTACCGAACAAGCGAGTCTTTTCGCAAATAACGGAATGTCTTCATTTGCAATCGGTGATTTAAATCACGATGGTTTTATTGATGTGTTTGCTTCTTATGGTGATATTTATGTATCACCAACATCTGTTGATGATGTGCTTTACCTCAACAATAAAAACGCCAACCACTTCATCACTTTTGATCTGGAAGGAACAAGCAGCAACAAAGGTGCTGTCGGAGCAAAAGTTACCATCCATGGTGCATTCGGAACACAGGTGCGTGAAGTACGTGCAGGTGAAAGCTACGGAACTGTCAACTCATCACAACTGCACTTTGGTCTTGGTCAAAACGAAGAAATCACTTCTGCAGATGTTTGGTTCCCTTCAGGTGAAACACAACATTTCGATAACCTTGCAGCCGACCAGTTTGTAACGGTGCTGGAAGCAACTTGCAGCAT
>CAMBRL010000001.1 GCA_945870105.1 Chitinophaga pinensis | reverse complement strand
ATTACGTGAACAAAAAATAGTTTTGCCTTAAATATTTTAGCCATAAAGATGGCGTGTTCCAAGGCTTCCTGTGAGGTTTCAGAGAAATCAACAGGAGTGAGAATTTGTGTGATTTTAAAGCTCATAGCAGTAGTGTTTTTTCGCACTTAAAGATACGGCAAAAAATAACACCAAGCAACAACGTGCTTTTAAAAAAATTAGTACGGTGTGAAAACCGTTGTGTCTTTTGAAGGCTGAGGAATGATGCTCAACACCGGAATATCAGAATGGTTAATGATTCCCTGTGCCGATGAGCCAATGAAATACTCGGTGTAATCATTCTCCTGCTGGGTCATGATAATTACCAGATCACCTTTTGCTTTATTGCCGTAATCAATAATTACCTCTGCCAGCGATTCGTTGCCTTTGGTGCTTTTAATAATCTCGGCACTGCACTCAACACCTGCCTTTTCAATGAATTTTTTCACCTGATCAAGCTGACGGGTAAGACGGTTTACAATAAACTCATCACTTGTAAACAACACCGATACCACACGAATGGTAGAACCAAAACGTTTTGAAAACTCAATAGCTTTGCCTACTTTCTCTTTGGTTTCTTTAGTAAGGTCAAGCGGAAGAATAATATTCTGACAGCCTTTGCGATGGTGCTGCCCTTTAATAGTGATAACCGGAATTTTAGATTCGCGAACTACGCGCAGTGCATTAGAACCAATAAAGCGCTTCATTCCGCTCTCGCTGCCGCTGGTTCCCATTACAATAAAGGTTGCTTTTATTTCTTCGGCAGTTTCAACAATCGCTTCATATACTTTTCCTTTTTTCAATAGAGGAGTCATTGCAACACCATACTTTTTAACCTGATCTGCAGTAAAATCTTTCAGCTGCACTTCAAGAGCTGCAGAAAACTCATCCATATGCTTTGTGGATAAGAAACTGGTCACGCTGCTGGTTTCTGCTATTTTAAGGATAGTCAATTCTGCATTGAAGACTTTGGCTAAGTTTGCAGCCTGTTCAAGTGCAATCAATGATTGTGGTGAGTAATCAACCGGAACTAATATTCTATTGTGCTCGCTCATGTTTTTGGTTAGCTTTGAATTTCGAGGCGCGAATTTAACACATTATACTGTAATATGAACAAAATAGCGGAAACAGAATTAATTCTTAACCCTGATGGCAGTGTTTATCACCTTCACCTTCACCCCGAAAATATTGCTGAGACGATACTTGTAGTTGGTGACCAAGAAAGGGTTGCTGCTATTTCAAATCGCTTTGATAAGGTGGAGTTTAAAATGCAGAACCGCGAGTTTGTTACCCACACGGGTTATATTGGGAGTAAAAAAATAACCGCGCTTTCAACCGGCATAGGCACAGACAACATTGATATAGTTGTGAATGAACTGGACGCTGCCGTAAACATTGATTTGAAGGAACGCGTTGCTAAAAAAGAACATACTGCGCTCAACATTATCCGCATAGGAACTTCGGGCTCTCTGCAAGCCGATATTCCTGTAGACGGCTTTCTGCTATCCACACACGGGTTGGGTTTTGACGGGCTGCTGAATTATTACGATGTTGCAAATACAGATGAAAATGAGGCGCTGGTTGATGCCTTTATTCAACACACCAACTGGAAAAGCAATCTGCCGAGACCTTATCTTTTTGAAGGCTCGGCAAAACTTATCAGTCAACTGGAAAGGGGAATGTACAAAGGCATTACTGCCACCGCTCCGGGTTTCTATGCTCCGCAGGGGCGTGAGCTGCGACTGAATGCCTCCATGAAGAGCCTGAACGAACAACTGACTTCATTCAATTATAACGGACAACGCATTACCAACTTTGAAATGGAGACCTCTGCCCTGTTTGGCTTAGGCTCTGCGCTTGGACATAATTGCGCAACGGTTTGCGCTATTATAGGCAACCGCGTTACCTTGCAGTTCAGCAAAGATTATAAGAAGGCGATTGAGAAATTGGTTGACACCGTTTTGGAGAGGATCAGCTGATAATTAAGCACCAACGGTATTGTTGTTCTTCAACTGAAGTACAAGCCGGATTACAGAGAAAACAATTAGTGCTATTGCAATAACCGCCAAAAAGGCGGTAAAGAAAGCGATTGCTTTTTCGCTGCTCTCAGCGGCTTCGCGTTCTTTTTGTAAAGCTGTTTTTTGTTGCACACGCAGTGCATAAAGTGCTTCCAGTTTAGCTTCAAGGCTGTCTTTTACCATTAGCGATGAGTCGCGATAAACCGAGGCAACTGCTTCATTACCTTTCTCCTGATTTATCCTGCTTATCAGCGCATACAGGGTTTTTAATCTGCCGTATTCGCCTGTGTTATGCACCCATTCACGCGCCTGCTTTGCCTGTTTTTCGGCAAGGGCAATATCACCTTTTGCAAGATTTATTTCGGCAATAATAATAAGGCTTCCGCTGGCACAGCCATAGTCTGAGCGCTTTACGCTTAAATCAAGGTCTTTTTGCAGCAGGGGCAAGGCATTATCATATTGCTGACGCTGGTATAAATCATAACCGATGTTGCCGGAGGTAATGCCATCCCAGGCATCGTTGCCAACGGTAACGGCTATGGAATTGGCGCGGTGGAAATAATAATCGGCCGAGTCAAGATTGCCTAATTGTTGATGACACAAACCCACGGTGTTGGTTGACTGCAGGGTGTAGTAAAGATTATCGCTGAAAATATCAGTGCCGGCAGCCTCGGTCATGTAGCCCATGGCATTTTCATAATCGCGGAAAAACCAATAGCTGTTACCCAGTTCATAGATTGACTTCTGCTTGGCGGGGTATTCATCAACGCTCATGTCTTTTATAATTTCATACTCGGCATGATAGTGCTCAAAGGCTTTTTCGTAATTGGTTCTCCAGTAGAAATCAGCGGCAAGGTTGTGGAGGCGGGCAAGCAGTATGGTGTTGTTTTCTTTTTCGGCAATAGCAAACAATCTGTTTAGTCCGTTTACGCATTGTTTGCTGTTGTTAAATGTGTTTTGGGTTATGAAGTTCAGTTCAAGCAGGTCGGCTTCCAGTTCCAGGTCGCGGTCGTTGGTTTGTTTGCCCAACTGACGTATTTCTTCGGCACGGGCAAAAAAGCGGATGCTGTCTTCGACAGGCATAAACTTTACGTAAATCAGGTCAAGGTAAAAGTAACGCTCTGCAAAGGTTTTGTTTGCCAGCATATCGGGCGGAAAACTGGAAAGCGCAAACGCCTGAACGCTGATGATAAAGGAGATAATAAACAGGAGTAGGCTTCGCTTCATGAAAAATTAACGCGCAGATTTTATGCGCCTGACATGAAACGGAAGTGTTGGCCGGGGGTTACGGGTATTCGATAAATGACCCGAAATAAGGATAGAACGCCAAGCAAGTGTTGCGGAAAATAAAACCCCTGAAAGGATAAAGAATCCTGTCAGGGGTTAGGAGGTAGTGAGAATTTAATCCAGCCTTAACCAGTTGGTACCATCCGAAATAATCTCAATGCTTACATTGCCTGCTATGCTGGTGCTTGAAACGCCTGAGAGGCTTATGAAGGCAGAAATGGTGCGTACAGACGCACTGCGGTTTGCAATCATATAGCGCCTGTTGGTGCAGGTATTGGCGGCAGGAAGTAGCACGTTGGCCGTTCCGGTAAAATACCAAACGGTGGCAGTGTTATCAAGGGTAACATCGGCAGAGCCCGTTTGTGTTGATATTTTGGTTCCCAGCGCACCATTCACGTCAAGAATGCTCTTTGGGTTACTGGTTCCGACACCAACATTACCATTAAAATAAGCTGCATAGATTGAATTGGCAAGAAAGGCTGAGTTAGTTGAGTTATTGGGATCGGCTCCGTAAGAGGCAATAAGACCATGTGCGCTTGAACCGCCTGAGTAAGCATGGCCCCACACTGCATAGTAGTAGTCTGAACCTTGTGTTATTCCAGGAGGAGTTGGGTTGTGTGCGCCTATCAGTGTTCTTGTAATGGCTGTTCCTGCGGGGGTTCCGGTTGAGTTACCGGTAATGTTGACAGCTACCGATTGCCCACTGATATTTCCGTAGAAAACTGCATTGGCAAGGTCGGCACCCATGGAAGTGGTTCCGTTCAGCTGAAAGAGTTGCGCAGGTGCTGTAGTTCCTATACCCACATTGCTGCTGAAATCGGCACCGCCTGTAACGGACAGCTTGCTGGCAGGCGAGCTGTTTGCAATACCAACATTTCCGGTACCATCCTGTATAATAAACCTGCTACCTCCGCCACCCAGTTCAAAGATCTCATAATAATCATCGGCCGGGCGGTTACGGGTATTCCATTGATTAACTCCTGCACGTGCAAAACGCAAGGCAGCATCACCATTGGAAGCATCAATATCTATTGAGCTGAAACCGGCAGTAGATCTGTTAAGGATACCGGCACCGGCAACATGCTCCACGTGCAATGCAGCAGCCGGGGAGTTGGTACCTATTCCAACATACGATCCATCATCAAAGATTACTGAGTTACCAAGGGTGGTTCCGTCAGGCGTAAATTTGGCTACATAGTCCACCGTTCCGCTGGCGTTGGCAGCACCGGTAGGTCCGGTTGCTCCGACAACTCCCACGCCTGTTGGGCCTGTTACACCGGCAGCACCTGTTGCGCCCACACTCCCTGTTGCACCGGCAGCACCTGTAGATCCCGTTGCACCTGCCGGGCCTGTTGGGCCCTGAGGGCCGCTGGTTCCGGCTGTTTTGGCATACAAAGCATAGGGTACTGAAATCAGCTGCTGATTGCCCATGCTGGTGTACGATGTTCCGCCTGTAGCATCCATTGCTACTTCTACATAATAGGAGTTTCCGCCCCAGTTAATGCCTGCAAAGGTTCCTGACTGAACGGTGCCTGCACCTATCTGAACATTAAATAAACCGAATGCGTTGGTAGTTGCTGTTTGTGTTTCCTGATAAACTACAGGCCCGCTGCCTGAGCCGCTGTGCAGTATTACCTGCAGGCCTATCGGCTGACTAGCAATTACGTTGCCGCTCAGGTCGCGGGCTACACCCTGGTAATTCATTTTTTCGGGAGCCTGGGCCCGAGAAGCAAGAAACAAGAAGCAAGAGGCAAGAGGCAAGAGAAGTAGTTTTTGCATGGTGTTAGGTTTTAGGTTGATTTGATTAGAAGGCGCACAAAAGAAATCAATTTTGCAACACCAAGCAAGGATTGGAAGAAATCTTTTTTATGGAATAACAAAAAGCGTTGCATCTGCAGAATACTTAACCAAAACCTTTTTTCGCTTTATGCAGGAGCGGGGAAACACCTTATCAGAAATACCGGCATCGGGAAACGATGTGAGGCGCTTTTTGCCCTTTACCGATACCCAAACCGGCAGGCTTAACTGGCCGCTGCCCTCTCCTGAAAAAATTGATGTGCATAGCGGCAAGTACCTCACGTTACAAAAAACCAACGAAATTACAGCCATAACAGCCTATGGCGAATATGTCTTCATCTATAAGACAGCAGAAAGCGGGCAACTGAAGTATGAAAAGCTGCTGGTACGCAACTGCCTTAAATATTATGATGAATGGCTGTTTAAATTCGGCTTTCTTCGGGTGCACGACAGTTACATAATCAATATCCATTACCTGGAAGGCAGAGATGGTAATACACTTATTCTCAGTCCTAAGCTTGACGTTGATATCACCGTCAGCAGAAGCTACCGCCAGCTGGTGGAAATGGCAGAAAGCATTTACCGCAAGCCCTGAAGACGTTTTCCGTTTACTGCACTTAACAGGTTATTTACTGCATAATTCCGGGCATTTGTTACATAAATTTCCAAAAGGGTAATAACCAGGATAATTTAGCTTCAGTTTTTAGTTCTATCGTTCTTTGAATAATGCAGAGCACTCGCGAAGGTTAGAGGAGCACTCGCGAAGGTTAGAAGAGCCCTCGCCACAACAAGCAGAGCACTCGTGACAGTCAGACGAGCACTCGCGAAGGTTAGAAGAGCGCTCGCCACAACAAGACGAGCACTCGTGAGCAAGAGCAGAGCACTAAGGACAAAATAAACAGCATCATTAAAATCAATCAATTCACTAAATACAAACTCTAAAAAACAAACAACATGGCACAAGGAATTTTTCCACCCAAAGACGCAGACTTCAATGATTATTTCGGTATTGTATATGCTTACCTTACTGACCCCGCCAATTTAGCACGGTTTCTTATTTCGGCATCAAATATGGCACAGCTCAGTACCTATAAAATGAGTTGGGATACGCTGTATCCTCAGAGCCAAAACACCAACACGGCTACCAAAACCATTATCGACAACAAAAATATTCTGCGCGCTGATATAGAAGAATTGCTGCGCGATATCTATGACGATACACCTAAAAGTGCACTCACCACCGGTGACCGCAACACACTGAACCTGCACGAACGTACAGCAGGCAGTCCCCGTCCTGCCATCACCACCAAGCCTAATGTTATACTTAACTCGCAAAACGGTTTCCGCATCATGGTGGAGAACCGTGTAATTGCCGACAGCACACGCCCCAGCAAACATGCTGACTGCGATGTGGTGGAATATAAATATAAAGTAGCTGAGGTTGCTTCGGGTACACCTGCCCCTCCTACTCCGGGTAGCCCCTCGCCTACTCCCGGCCCTGCTGCCAGCTGGATTGGTCCTTTGCTAAGCGGCAAAGCCCGTTATACTATTCTGCTTGCCGATACCGATGGAGGCAAACTGCTTACCATAACCACCCGCTGGAAAAACACGGTTGACGATACTAAAAGCGGTCCCTGGAGCGATGAGGTGAGCGCGAGGGTGAACTGGTAGAAGAGCAGATTAGCCAAACCAAAAACCCTCAGCACTGTTGCACTGCTGAGGGTTTTTATTTCTATGTTTGCAACCTCCGTGTATAAGCAGGTAAAAAACATATCCGAGTTCAAGAAGCAAATCATCAAGTTCGGCTTGATTGGTTTTCTTGCCGTGTTTGTGGATATGGCTATTTACTATGTGCTGCTCAACTCTTTTCCCGAAACTTTTAAAGAGATGATTGCCCCCGAAGTGGTTTCAAAAACCATTTCGTTTATGTGCGGCACCTTTGTTACCTATAACCTTAACAAGCTGTGGACCTGGCGCAAGCGCGACAAGAACCACTCACGCTTTGCCAAGTTTATGCTGCTGTACGGCACTTCTATGCTGGTGAATGTGGCTACCAATACCTTTCTTCTTTTTGTGCTGCATAATTACAGTCACATTATTGACCTTCCCAACAAATACCTGATTGCTTTTGTAGGTGCTACCGGCATGAGTGCCGTGCTGAACTTTACCGGGCAAAAGATTTGGGTGTTCAGAAATCAGCCAAATAGCCAAGCAGGTAAATAGGGAAATAGCAGAATAGGCAGATAGCTTGTTTGCTAATTGGCTACTTCCCTACTTGACTATGTGGCTTGTTGCCTACTTCAAATCAAAGAAAGTCCTGTCAATTCCCCTGTCGGGGCGGGTGGCGGGCGATTGCACAAACTTACCCGTTGGACCAATAAAGAAATACTCGGGCACTGATTTTACGTTGTAATCTTCCAGCGCTTTGTGGTTGTCACCGGCAATAAGAAAGGTCCAGTTATAGCTGTTGCGTTTTACAAAGTCGCGGGTTTCTTCAAAATCATTGTTGATGGTGATGGTCACAAACTGAACCTTGTCGCCATACTTCTTTTGCAGGTCGGCAACTGTTTTGGTTTCTGAATTGCACTGCAAACAACTGACATCAGTAAACTGGAGGTAAACATATTTGCCCTCAAAATCCTTAAGCCTTGTCAGCAGATTATTATGACTGCGGATTTCAAACTCGGGAGCCATGGTGCCCGGCTGGTTGCGGGTGAGTAACGCCTTGGCGTTAGCAGCAGCTGTTTTCAGGTAAGGGGTTGAGGCCTGCTCTGCCAGGGCATCCAGCACCTTTACCATCTTGTCCTTTTTGAAATCGGGATTGTTATAGAGTTGAATAATGCCGTCAATCAGCACTGCCTCACGGGTAATTTTGTTGCGCAGTTTTTCATCGGCATTCAATACATCGTTTACTTTCTCAAGTCCGCTGAAGTTATTAATGGCATCCAACAAACCTCTGCCCTTTTCTGTAAGGCGAAATAGCTGTAAATACCGTTCAAAATACTGGTGGAAGAAACGCATGTATTCATAATTCTTCTCCAGCAAAGGCTTTTCAAGGTAATCAATAAAGAGCTTTTCATCGCTGGTCATGGTGGTCTGCTCCAGCTGCGCAATGGAATAAAGAATATGCGCCCGCAAATAATCACTGGAAGAAAACGAAAACTCCTCACCCACATTATCGCGGAACGTAGCAAGGCGGTCGTGCAGCAGCTTCTTATCGTTCATACCTCTGCGCACGAGCGCCTCCTGGTTATCAACCAGAAAATCGTCATACAGTTTGTTGAACTTCAGGATGGCAAGGTTAAGCGAGGTGCTGTCGGCATCCAGCATACGGAGCTTGCGGTAGTTGCGCTCACTCAGCGGATTGGTAGCACCCTTGTTCTTGGTGGGCGGAGGAAAATCAAGCTTGTACTTCTTGTCTTTCTCCACATAAATATCCATGATCTCATTGTCGATGCGGATAAAGGCATATTGCGTTTCGGCAATGGTGAACCAAAGCTCAAACTTGCCGTCAAGACCAACGCGGGTTTCGCTCAGCTCTTTTTCGGTATAGGTAAGGTAATCGTCATAGACATAGAGGCGGGCAAACTTGCCTTTGTAGTCGGGTGCAGTGCCCTGAATGAGGGATTGGCCGGCTTGTGAAATGAAGCAAGAAATAAGAAACAGGAAACAAGAAACAATCAGTCTCATCTATTTTATCTTCAGGTTTACTTCTTTAGGAACAAACTGGCTGGCATCGCCATGGTTTATAACTATATCACGCACAATTGTTGAATTTATTGCGCTGAGCTCAGGAGAAGTAAGAAGAAAGATGGTTTCAATTCCGGGCTGCATGGCTTTATTTATTTGTCCGATGCTGCGCTCAAACTCAAAGTCGGCAGCAGTGCGCAACCCGCGGAGAATGTAATTTGCTTTTACCTTTTTGCAGTAATCAACCGTAAGCCCGTCAAATGAATCAACGCTTACCTTTTTGTGTCTGGCAAACACGGCTTTAATCCATTTAACACGTTGCTCCTGCGAGTACATGTATTTCTTGCTGGTGTTTTTCCCCACTGCAACAATGATCTTGTCAAAGAGCGGAAGAGCACGCAGAATAATATCCTGATGGCCTTTAGTGATGGGGTCGAATGAACCGGGGAAGATGGCTATTTTCATGGTGGTTGGTTTTATTCCGTCACCCTGAACTTGTTTCAGGGTCTTAATAATATGATGCTGAAACGAGTTCAGCATGACGTAATGTTACTGTCTTTTATCTATAAAGTTTATACCGTATTGTTTCAACTCTTGCAACACAGGCTCATAAATCTGTTTGTGAATAGGAATAACAACTCCTTTCAAATTTATTTTCCCTTCCAGAATTAATCGCGTTGCAATGCCCAACGGTAAACCTACAGTTTTTGCCATGGCAGTGTGGTGGGCATCATCACCAAGAACAACCAGCGAACTCTCGCGCTGATGCTGCTTGCCATTCAGCTCGTAATTAAACTTATGCCACATCACAATCATGTCTCTGTCGCCTTCGTCAAGGCTCCATTTCTTTTCCAGAATGCTTTGCAAAATCTGGGCAGGGGTTGCATCTTTCAGGCCTACTATAGTAGTATCAAAAATGCCGAGCCATTTAAGTTTATCCATCAACTCACTGTCCTGATCAATGTGCAGGTAGTGCATGAGTTTTATCTCTACCGAATCATGCAGGTTGTAGGCAAGAAATGAATTAATGAACTGGCGGTGCGTCATGTTTTCACTGCCTTCCATAATGTATGAATCATCGGTAGCGCCCAACTGCACAAACACATCCCATGCGCGGCAAAAGCCTACCCTGCGCAGCGTTCCGCGATAGATGGTAGGAATATTTTCCAGTCCGTAAACGCTGCGATACTTTAATGAATCGCGGTTGGCATAGCCTTCAAAACGGCCGTAATTTTCTATTTCAATTATTTCTGTTCTGCGAAAAACCTTTTGGTAAGGAATGTATTTATACATGCCTTCCTGAATAAATTTCACGGCTCCTCCCTGCCCTGCCAGCACTACGTTGCGCGGGTTCCACGTAAATTTATAATTCCAGGGATTGTTGTCATTTTCGGGAGCCACCAAGCCACCGCAAAATGATTCGAAGCCAACCATTTTTGCGCCTTCACCGCGTATCTCGTCTAATATCTGCATGGCCGAAAGATGATCCAGACCCGGGTCCAAACCAATCTCGTTGAGGAAAAGAATTCCGGCTTCGCGCACCTCTTTGTCCATTGCCTGCATGTCTTCGGTTACATAGGATGCGGTAACCAAACTCTTCTTGTAGTGCAAACAATCTTTTGCCGCCAAGGCATGCAAAAACGGGGGAAGCAGGGAGATAACAATATCGCTTTCGCTGATTTCTCTGGCACGCTGTTCATCGTTCTTGATGTCAAAAATAAAAGCGGTTGCATGGCTGCTGCCGTGTACTTTTTCAAGGGCATGTTCTATTGAAATATCGCCTACCCGTATCTGCCAATCATGCGAAGCGGCATTCTGCAAGAGGTAATTGATAAGACTTACCGAAGAACGACCGGCACCGATGAGAAGAATTTTTTTCACGTGTCAAAGGTAATAGAACGCAGATTATTATGATGATTAAGATTAATTAAGATTTAAATCTGCTCCCATCATAAAAATCATAATAATCTGCGTTCTATCCTCTAATTTCGCAGCATGAAAAACCCCTTCCTCTTCATTGCCGGCATATCAGGTGCCCTGGTTGTAGCCATTGGCGCATTGGGCGCACACTCTTTAAAACCCTACCTGCCGCCCGATGCACTGGTTAGCTACGAAACAGCAGTGCGCTACCAGTTTTATCATACGCTGGCGTTGCTTTTTATTGCACTGTGGCAACAACATAACGACACCAAATTGCTGCGCACCGCAGGGTGGTTGTTTGTGGCGGGTATTTTTTGCTTCTCGGGCTCGGTTTATTTTCTTTCTACCAAAGCGGTTACGGGTTTGGTCAATATTTCTTTCCTTGGGCCGGTTACCCCTATCGGGGGACTGCTGTTTATTGCCGGCTGGGTGGCTGTTGCGGTGACTGCGGTGAGGAAATAATTACTCCTTCACCAACTTTTGCCTGAAAACAAACTTATCCGTTTCGGCAAACACAAAATAAATACCGGGGCTTAGGATAGAAACATCAATTTCCTTTGCTTCGGTTGCGCGAAGCGCAACATTGCCTGCAATATCCGAAATAACCACACTGCTTAATTTGCCTGAATTGGGGGGTAACTCAACAGTGATTTTATCGGCTGCCGGGTTTGGGAAAATCTTCAAAGGCACAGAAGAAATTTCAGAAATTAAACTGCCGACATCAGAAGTGCCGTAAACAATCTTCCTTATCATCCATCCGGCTTTGTCGGTATTCACCCCATCGCTTTCAAAATTAAATCGTATGTATAACGAATCATTATTTCCAAAACCTACATTAAAACATTCATCCCAGCGATTTTCATCGGGGCGCATTACAGGTAAATACCAAACTAATTGTATTCCGCTCCACTGCCAGTTGCCATTAGTTCCCGTAAAAGCGGGAATAGAATCGTGCAGTGCCGGCATGTTGTTATTATAATACGAGTTGGGAAGACCTGCGTAGTTATAAAAATAAGTCATCATTGGCGGTTGGTTTTGTTGCCAGTCAGGACTAATCAAATACCTCCAGTGTTGTCCCTGGTCGCACGAATATTCAAGATAACCACCATCGAGCAATGAATCGGTTTCAAATTTATGTTCAAACATAACAATGGTGGTTCCCCAGAAAAAATCGGAAGGAACTTTTAAAATAAAACCACAGTTAACAGTTGTTCCATAAGGGTTGATGGTATCGGTAACCAAACCAAGCGGAGAAGTTGCGCTGTCAAAAGCCGTTTTATAACTATGCCCTAAATCCCAAGTGCTGCAAGCTCCGCTGGTGTCAATACTTATCAGAGATGAATCCTGGGTAAGGTCTAAGGTATCAAGATAAGCAAAACTAGCGCACCAAAAACCGATCGGCAAAGCGCTGCAGGGCAAACTTTGCCCCTTCACATCCCCCACCGCCAAAACAAAAACAAAAAGTATAAGTTTTTTCATAGTCTTTAGATTTAATTGACTGCCGAATTTACGCCTTTTTCAATAGAAAGATTCCTTGATTTTAATCACCCCTTAATTTCTTGTTTATTTATCCGAAATTGCTTTACATTTGCCCACTTTTTGGGAAATTTTGTGAATTAGTGATTTAGTTATTTAGCGAATTAACACATCACAATCACAAAATCTATAACTCACTAATTCGCTAAATAATTATAGAATGAACGAATACGGAATTAAGAGTAAAGACGCCACCGTGGCAAGTCTGGGATTAAAGAATGTTGCAGTAGCTTACTGGAACCTGAACCCTGCCGAACTGGTGGAAGAAACCATCGTAACGGGTCAAGGCATGTTAACCGATACAGGTGCGTTGGCAGTTGATACCGGAAAATTTACCGGCCGTTCACCAAAAGATAAATTTATTGTTTGCGATTCCATTACCGAAAACTCGGTTTGGTGGGGTGATATCAACATCAAATTTACTCCCGAAAATTTTGACAAACTATATGACAAAGTAACTTCTTACCTGCAAGGCAAAGAAGTATATGTGCGCGACAGCTATGCCTGTGCCGACCCAGCTTACCGCTTGAATGTGCGCGTGGTAACTGAAACACCTTGGGCAAACCTGTTTGCAAGCAATCTTTTCTTGCGCCCTACGTTTGAAGAAATTCAAAACTTTGCTCCCGAGTGGACCATCATCTGCGCTCCGGGTTTTCACGCAAATCCTAAAACAGATGGAACACGTCAGGAAAACTTTGCCGTTCTCAATTTCACCAAAAAAATAATCCTCATCGGAGGAACTGCCTACACAGGCGAAATCAAAAAAGGAATTTTTTCGGTGCTCAACTTTGTGTTGCCACATGATAGAAATGTATTGTCAATGCACTGCTCTGCCAACATCGGCAAAGAAGGTGACACTGCTGTTTTCTTTGGATTATCAGGAACAGGAAAAACAACTTTATCAGCCGACCCTGAAAGAGGTTTAATTGGCGATGATGAACACGGCTGGGCAGAAAAAGAAGTCTTCAACTTTGAAGGCGGCTGCTATGCAAAATGCGTGAACCTTTCACGCGAAAAAGAACCACAGATTTTTGATGCAGTTAAATTTGGTTCTTTGTTAGAGAACATCGAATTTCACGAAAACACTTCCACCGTTGATTACGATAACATCACCAAAACCGAAAACACCCGAGTAAGCTACCCGATTGATTTTATTGCCAACGCAGTGAAGCCATCCATTGGCGGAATTCCTAAAAATATTTTCTTCCTCACGGCTGATGCGTTTGGGGTGTTGCCTCCTATTTCAAAACTAACGGTTGGGCAGGCGATGTATCATTTCATCTCAGGCTACACTGCAAAAGTTGCAGGAACTGAAGTAGGTGTTACTGAACCGCAACTGACTTTCTCAGCTTGTTTTGGTGCGGCTTTCCTGCCATTGCACCCGACAAAATATGCTGAGCTGCTGGGCGAAAAACTGAAAAAGAATAAAGTAAATGTTTGGCTAATCAACACAGGCTGGTCAGGCGGAAGCTACGGAACAGGCGAACGTATAAAATTGAAATTCACCCGCGCCATGATTACTGCTGCGTTGAAAGGCGAGTTGGATAAAGTAGAATTTGAAAACCATGCTGTGTTTGGTTTGGCAATGCCTAAATCTTGTCCTAACGTGGATGCAGAAATCCTGAACCCGCGCAACACCTGGAAAGACAAAGCGGCTTACGATACAAAAGCAAACAGCCTTGCCGAGTCATTCGTGAAAAACTTTAGCAAATACGCAAGCGCAGCCAACGAAGAAATTCTTGCGGCTGCTCCGAAAACAGTTGTGAATGCTTAATCAGAACTATTAAAAAGAAAAAACCTTCTCATCAAAATGGGAAGGTTTTTTTATTTTTGAGAAACCATGAACATCTTCTACTGCCCTGAAATTTTAAATGGACAAACTATTCTTGACAAAGAAGAATCGGGACATGCTGTTCGTGTACTGCGCATGAAAGAAGGAGATGATTTAGTGATTGTAGATGGTAAAGGCGGTTTTTATAAAGCAAAAATCAGCAATGCAAATCCTAATCAGTGTGAGTTTGAAATCGTTGAGAAAAAAGAAAATTACGGCAAGCGAAATTTCTATCTCCACATTGCCATTGCTCCAACCAAAAACTTTGACCGTACCGAATGGTTTCTGGAAAAAGCTACTGAAATAGGCATTGATGAGATCACTTTTCTCAACTGTGAGAAATCAGAACGCAGAGTTGTAAAATTGGAGCGTGTTGAAAAAATTGTTGTCTCTGCCATGAAACAAAGCGTTAAAGCATTTCTGCCGAAAGTGAATGAGATGGTTGACTTCAAAAAGTTCATCAAATCACAAAATGCAGAAGCAAAATTTATTGCGCATTGCCGCGATGGCGAAAAACAAAATCTGAAAAATTGCATTGCCAACCATAAGAATATCTTAATTTTGATTGGCGCAGAAGGCGATTTTTCTGAGGCTGAAGTAAAACTTGCAACTGAGAACGGATTTACTTCTGTAAGCCTTGGCGAAAGCAGACTAAGAACAGAAACAGCTGGAGTTGTGGCGTGTCATACAGTAAACTTATTGAACGGATAAAATGAAAAAGATAGCAGCTGTAATTTTATTTTTCTCTTTAACATCTTTTGCTCCTGCGCCCTCTTTTCAGATTGCACTTTTAAAATACAATGGCGGTGGTGACTGGTATGCTAACCTTGCTACTTCCTTGCCCAACCTGATCAAATTCTGTAACGAAAATATTGGAACTAATATAAACCCCGAACAGGCAATAGTTGATGCCAGCAGCCCTGAAATTTTCAATTACCCTTTTGTTCACATGACCGGGCATGGCAATGTTGTTTTCTCTGACCAGGAAGTGCAGAACCTCCGCAATTATCTAATTGGCGGTGGCTTTCTTCACATTGATGACAACTACGGGATGGATAAATTTATTCGTCCGCAATTGAAAAAAGTCTTTCCTGAACTGGATTTGGTAGAGTTACCTTTCTCACATCCAATCTATCATCAGAAATTTGATTTCAAAAATGGTTTGCCAAAAATTCATGAGCATGATGACAAAGCACCGCAAGGTTTCGGGTTGGTATATGAAGGTCGATTGGTGTGCTACTACTCCGTTGAAACCGATTTAGGCGATGGCTGGGAAAGCCCCGAAGTTCATGGAGACTCGCCCGATGCAAGAGAAAAAGCGCTGAAGATGGGAGCTAATCTTGTTCAGTTTGCGCTGATGGCGGATGACCCGCAGTAGTTATTTATACTCCTGCAAAAACTTTTCTGAAGCAATTATATCATCGCGCAACACTCTGTCGTTGTTCATGAATTTTACTTTTTTACGGTAAGAAGAAAATACTTTCTCCAATTGTGGAGAGGTCTTCTTCGGCCTTCTGAAATCCAATGCCTGTGCAGCTGTCAGTAATTCAATAGCAAGAATAGTATAAGTGCTTTTCATCACTTTATAACCCTTCACCGCAGCATTTGCACCCATACTCACATGGTCTTCCTGACCGTTGGATGATGGAATGGAATCAACAGAAGATGGTGTGCAAAGTTGTTTGTTACGACTCACAATGGAAGCAGCAGTGTATTGTGGAATCATTAAACCTGAATTGATACCTGCATTAACAATAAGATAGCTCGGAAGATTGCGTGAACCTGAAATTAATTGAAAAGTTCTGCGCTCTGAAATGCTCCCCAATTCAGCCAAAGCGATGGCAAGAAAGTCATGTGCTAATGCCAAAATCTGACCATGAAAATTTCCGGCTGAAATGATTTTATCCTCATCAGGAAAGATTGTAGGGTTGTCAGTAACAGAATTTATTTCCACCGAAAAAACCTGCTTCGCATAATCTATCACATCTTTGGAAGCCCCATGTACCTGAGGAATACAGCGAAATGAATACGGATCCTGAATGTGCTTTTTATGTTGACTAATCAGTTGGCTTCCTTTCAGAATTTTTCTGATTTCTGCAGCAGTATCAATTTGTCCTTTGTGCGGACGAACATCCTGAGCAAGTTTATCAAATGGTTCTAATCTTCCATCAAAAGCATCCAATGAAAGGGCGCTAATCTTATTAGCCCAGTTCCAAAGTTTCTCAGCATTAATTGCACAAGCAACACCAAAGGCTGCCATAAACTGCGTGCCGTTCAGCAATGCCAATCCTTCTTTAGATTTCAGTATGATGGGTTTCCATTTCAACTCTGAATACAATTTTTCAGTGGAGATTTTTTTGCCTTTGTAATACACTTCGCCTCTGCCAATCAAAGGAAGTGAAAGATGTGCCAACGGAGCTAAATCACCCGATGCTCCTAATGAACCCTGCTCATAAATCACAGGCAGTATGTCGTTGTTGTAAAAATCAACCAAGCGCTGAACGGTTACTAATTGTACTCCTGATTTACCCAACGAAAGCGAAACAATTTTCAGTAATAATATCAGTTTTGAAATTTCTGAAGGGACTTCATCTCCTGTACCACAAGCGTGTGACATTACTAGATTTTCCTGTAATGCTCCTAAATCTTTTGGAGAAATTTTTTTATCGTAAAGCGAACCAAAGCCTGTTGTTACACCATATACCGACTCAACTGAAGAAGCGATTTTTTTGTCTAAATATTTTCGGGATTTTTCAATTTCAGCAATTGCATTTTTGTGCAGACTTATTTTATCTCCGCTTTCTAGCAGCTGTTTTATTTCATCAAGCGTAAGTGATTTTTTTCCGATAAGAAACATAGTATTCATTTTATTCGCACAAAGGAAAGAATTTATTTTTCTACTTTCGGGCGAAATGATTTCCATCGCCCACATTATTAATCCTGTAAAAGCTAAAGAAGGCTCGGAACTATTTATTGCACAGCCTATCGTATTTGAATCAATGCGAAAAGCAAAAGCCTTTGCAACACTTTTGGATGTGAAATTATTTTCTGCTCAATATGGCGAAGACACTGAAATTGTTCCTGATGATTTTCAGAAAACTCAAAATCTTGAAAAAGCAATTCAAATCAATGGAAAGAAAAAACTTCCCCTGATAAAAGATATTCTGCAACGATTATATGAATCATCAACTGCTGAATATTTTATTTATACCAACACCGACATTATTGTATTGCCGCAGTTTTATGAAACTGTTGCAAAAATTATTGAACAAGGTTATGATACATTCATCATTAACAGGCGTAGAATTCCGAAGATTTATAATAGTGTAAATGACTTACCTTTTATTTATTCCGACATCGGAAAATCGCATCCGGGCTTTGATTGTTTTGTTTTTAAGCGCGAACTGTTTCCTAAATTTACTCTTGGTGAAATCTGTGTCGGAATTCCTTTTGTGGAAGCAACATTGATGCACAATCTTTTTGCTCATGCACAGAAGTGTAAGTTGTTTGATAATTTACATCTCACTACTCACATCGGCATGAATGTAATGCCAAAGCGTGATGAAGAATATTACCTGCATAACCGAAAAGAATTTGAAAAAATAAAGAAAGAATTGCAGCCACTTTTGAGTGTCAAAAAAATGCCTTACGCTGAATACTCTTTTCTTACACGCACTTTCAAAAAAGCATTAAATCCAGCTATCTTTACAATGATGAACCTTGAACTGGAGAAAAAAACTATTGGAGAAAAAATCAGTTTTTTGTGGAATGAGATTCGTTTCCGTTTGTTAAAGAAATAATCTCTTCAACATATTTTCGTTCATTGCTCAGCCGCGGAACTTTATACTGACCTCCCAGTTTATTTTTGGATTTTAACCAATTGTAAAAAGTGCCCTGCGGCATTGGTTTTACTAGCGGCATTCGTAATGCCATGTTTTTATAACGCTTGGCTTCATAGTCTGAATTCAATGACTTCAGAGCGTTGTCAAGGGCCTCAGTAAAGTAATCCAAATTATCCGGTGCTTTTTCAAATTCAATCAGCCACTCGTGTGCTCCTGTTTCATTTCCGGTGAAATAGACAGGTGCGGCAGTATATTCTTTTATTACTGCACCCGATTTCTCACAAGCAACTTTCAAGGCCTTATCTGCATTATCAATAATCAATTCCTCACCAAAGGCATTGATGAAATGCTTGGTACGACCTGAAATTTTTATTCGATATGGATTGAGTGAAGTAAATTGAACCGTATCACCAATCTTGTATCGCCACAACCCTGCATTGGTAGAAATTATAATCGCATAGTTCACGCCTGTTTTCACTTCAGAAAGCGAAAGAGTTTCCGGGTATTCTTTGCCTTCTTCTTCCATCGGCATAAACTCGTAATATATACCGTAATCCAACATTAACAGTAATTCCTGCGAGTTCTTCTGATCTTGTATTCCAAAGAAACCTTCTGATGCCGTGTAGGTTTCCAGATAGTTCATTTTTGAAGAAGGGATAATTGCTTTAAATTGTTCACGATAAGGCGTAAAACTTACAGCACCATGAAAAAAAACTTCCAGGTTAGGCCATACTTCGTGAATGTTTTTCTTACCGGTTTTTTCAAGAATGTAACGCAATAAAACCAATGTCCATGAAGGCACACCTGAAAGACTGGTTACATTCTCGCTCATGGTGGCATCTGCCATTTTTTTTATTTTTTCTTCCCACTCGTTCATCAGTGCAATCTCCAGATTGGGTGTACGGATAAACTCAGCCCAGTAAGGTAAATTCTGCATGATGATAGCGGATACATCACCGTAATATGATTCATTATCTACGGAAATAACACTGTGACTTCCGCCCATTGCCAAACCTTTTCCGCTGAATAATTCGGTCTCAGGATAATTGCTGCAATAAAGCGAAAGCATATCTTTCCCTCCGCGGTAATGACATTGTTCCAACGATTCCAAACTCACCGGAATGAACTTGCTTTTGTCGCTTGTTGTACCCGATGATTTGGCGAACCATTTTATTTCGGTGTTCCACAACAAATTTTGTTCACCTGCCATCAGTCGCTGAACAAAAGGTTTTATACTCTCATAATCCTGCACCGGAACACGCTTGCGAAATGTTTCACGAGTGCGGATGCTTTTATAATCATAGCTTTTCCCCCACTCTGTGTTTTGTGCAGCATTAATTAATTTCATCAGCCACTCAGCCTGCACATCATGCGGGTATTTCATAAAAAGCTCGATTTGGTGCATCCGCTTTTTCATAAGCCATGATATAAATGAATTGATAATCATGACTTATTTCTCTTTTTTAAAAACCATTTTTCAACTTCTTCCAATCTAAGCGCATTAAACGTCATTTGCTTGGTCAATCCACCTTTACGTGCAGCCAATGTTCCGTAATGCATATCGTGATAGCCTTCCATTTTGTGTGCATCAGGATTTATGGAGATCATAACACCCTTTTCCATAGAATAAGGAAGCCAAGTCCAGTCAATATCCAAACGGTTGGGGTTAGCATTCAGCTCGACCACCACTTTATTTGCTGCGCAGGCATCAATAATTTTTTTGTGATCTATTGGATAACCAGGGCGAGACAACAATAACCTACCTGTCGGATGGCCCAGAATAGTTGTATGCGGATTTTCTATGGCTCGAATTAACCTGGCAGTGGCTTTTGCTTCATCCATTTTCATTGCTGAGTGAATAGAAGCCACAACAAAATCAAAGGAAGAAAGAATTTCATCATTATAGTCCAATGAACCGTCAGGTAAAATATCAGCCTCAATACTTTTGAAGATTTTAAATGGTTTAAGTTCCTCATTAATCTCGTCAATCTCTTTGTGCTGTTCAATTATCTGTTCAGGCTTTAGACCTTTTGCATAAACGGCATACTGAGAATGATCACTGATTCCCAGATATTCATAACCCAATTTTTTGCAGTAATGCGCCATTTGTTCCAGCGTATTTACTCCATCACTGTATGTGGTGTGGTTATGCAAAACTCCACGCAAGTCGTTGAGTTGAACAATATCGTTTAGCTTGTTTTGTTCATTTAATTGTTTTTCAAATTTCCCTTCACGCAATTCGGGAATAATAAAATTCCAACGTGCATTTTTATAAATTTCTTCTTCGGAAGAAACAGAACTTAGTTCAGGATTGCCAAGCAATTCAATATGTTCAGGAGTTGAAGTGGTTTTAAATAAAGTAGAGTAGAAATCAGAATTGCTGCATGTAAAAATTTCAACAGGAATTGAATTAGTCAGTTTAAAAGAAATGCTTTCTTCGGAAATTGAAAATATAGATTCCTTTTGTTTCAAAGGCTCAAGCAAACTCAACAACGTATCTTTGTCTGAAACCGCTGCTACAAATTCAATTTTTTCTAGTTCTGTATTCCTTCTTCTGATTTCACCAGTCAAAGAAACTTGCTGCAGAATTCCTGACTTCTCTATTATTTCCAACAATTGCAGCGCGACAGGTTCTAATTTCGCATACAGAAATTTAGAAGAATTTGCCTGAATAAACTCAATACTTTTTATGACTTCTTCCTGTGTTTTTTCGCCAAAACCTTTCAGTGTTATTAAACGGTTTTCATGACAGGCATAAAGCAATTCACCAACAGATTCTACTTCAAGTTCTTTCCAAATAGTGCGTGCTTTTTTGGGCCCGAGCCCTTTCACTGAAAGAATTTCTAAAACGCCAATCGGAGTTTGTGCAACTAATTCGTCAAGATCTTTTAGAGTTCCGGAAGTAATTATCTCATTGATTTTTGCAACTGTTCCTTTTCCGATGCCTTCAATTTTCGAAATTTCTTCCGCGCTCATATTTTCCAACGGCAACGGCAAACGCTCAATTTTAAAGGCATTTCCCATAAAAGACTTTACCTTAAACTCATTGCCGTCATGTAGCTCAGTCAACTTTCCTGCCAGCTTAAACATTCCCGCTATTTCCTTATTAGTCATAGTGCAATAATAGCTGAAAAATAGATTTCAAATTAGTTGTTTGGAAACATTCCAAATTAATGCAGAATTACTAATTTCGCTGAGTTTTTTAGAAAAAATGGAAATAACAAAAGAAAAAGTTTTAGACGCGCTGAGCAACGTTATTGATCCCGATTTAGGGAAAGACCTTGTTACGCTCAACATGATTAAGGATATAGAAATTGATGGCAAGAACGTCAGTTTTTCGGTTGTACTCACTACTCCTGCCTGCCCTTTAAAAGAATTGATTCATAACGCCTGCGTAAATTCAATCAAGCATTTTGTGGATAAAGAAGCGATTGTAAATGCGCACATGACTTCCAACGTAACCACAAAACAAAGCAGCAAAGCATCCATTGCAGGAGTTAGAAATTTTGTTGCAGTCGCTTCCGGAAAAGGTGGGGTTGGCAAATCAACCATTGCCGCTAATCTTGCGGTGGCACTCACAATGCAAGGTGCAAAAGTGGGAATACTGGATGCCGATATTTACGGACCATCTGTTCCAATCATGTTTGATGTGCAGAACGAAAAACCCGGAGTAAGGAAAGTTGGAGAAAAAAGCATGATGGTTCCGGTTGAAAGCTATGGTGTAAAAATTCTTTCCATTGGATTTTTTGCTGAAACTAATCAAGCAGTAGCATGGCGCGGACCTATGGCTACAAAGGCTTTGACCCAAATGTTCTTTGATGCTGATTGGGGCGAACTGGATTACATGATTATTGATCTTCCTCCGGGAACGGGTGATATTCACCTTTCACTTATTCAGGCAGTGCCGCTTGCAGGAGCAGTAGTTGTAAGCACTCCTCAGGATGTAGCGTTGGCTGATGCACGTAAGGGAATAGCGATGTTTCAGATGCCGGCCATCAATGTTCCTGTTCTTGGATTGGTAGAAAACATGGCTTGGTTCACTCCAGAAGAATTACCTGAAAACAAATACTACATCTTTGGAAAAGATGGTGCAAAAACATTGGCAGAACAACTCAATATTCCATTGCTTGGACAAATTCCGTTGGTGCAAAGTGTACGCGAAGCCGGTGATGCAGGAAGGCCTGCTGTTTTGCAAGAAAATTCACCAATCGCAAAAGCTTTGATGGATATGGCAAAAAATGTTGCACAACAGGTAGCTATACGAAATGCAACAATGGCTCCTACTGAAAAAGTGGAAATTGCACGCAGTTAATTCAAAATGATAAACGACAAAATTTTAATATCCAAAATTGAAAGTGCGTTGCAAACCATGCGTCCTTTTTTGGAAGCAGATGGCGGTGACATGGAACTGGTTGAAGTAACCGACAACTACATTGCAAAAGTGAAATTATTAGGCGCCTGCAGCAGTTGTCACATGAGCACAATGACCTTAAAGGCCGGGATTGAAGAAGCAGTAAAAAGGGCTGTTCCTGAAATTATTGCTGTAGAAGCAATAAATATTGAATAACAAGCAGCAAAAAAAATTATTTTTGGCAAATTTTTTCAAAATACGATGAGCAAAACAACAGAAGTAACAAAAGACATTACCATTCTTTTTGCAGGTGATTCCGGTGACGGTATTCAACTTGCAGGAACACAATTCACCAACACAACTGCTTTGTTCGGAAACGACTTGAGTACGTTCCCTAACTTCCCGGCTGAGATACGCGCCCCGCAAGGTACTCTGGCAGGTGTTTCTGGCTTTCAATTGCGCTTCAGCAGTATCGAGATTTATACTCCGGGCGACATTTGTGATGTGCTTGTAGTGATGAACGCAGCTGCTCTGAAGGCTAATTTAAAGCAGTTAAAAACAGGCGGAATAATCATTGCCAATAGCGATGGCTTCGACCCTAAAAACCTCGGACTTGCAAAATATCCAGCCGGTGTAAACCCACTTAAAGATAACTCACTCGAGAAATACAAGGTTCACGAAGTTGATGTTACCAAACTTACAAAGGAATGCCTCAAAGAATCAGGATTGGGTATCAAGGAAATTGATCGCACAAAGAATATGTTTGTGTTGGGCTTTATCCTTTGGATGTTCAACCGTGATATGGATAATACCATCAAATATATCACCGATAAATTCAAGAAAAATCCTGCGGTAATGGATGCCAACGTAAAAACGTTGAAAGCAGGATACCATTTTGGCGATACCAGCGAAACATTCACTACCCGTTTTCAGGTTGAAAAAGCACAACTTGAAAAAGGTGAATACCGCAACATCATGGGTAATCAGGCAGCAGCAATCGGTCTAATTGCTGCTGCGGAACGCTCAGGATTAACATTGTTCTACGGAACATATCCTATTACACCTGCTACAGATATATTGCATGAACTTGCACGCTACAAAAATTTTGGTGTAAAAACTTTTCAAGCAGAAGACGAAATTGCCGCAATTGGCTCTACCATTGGTGCTTCATTTGGAGGGGCTTTGGCTGTTACAGCTTCTTCAGGTCCGGGAATTGCATTGAAAGGCGAAGCTATAGGACTTGCTCTGATGCTTGAAATACCTTTAGTAATTATAAATATTCAACGCGGAGGACCGTCAACAGGTTTACCAACAAAAACAGAACAATCAGATTTGCTTCAGGCACTTTATGGAAGAAATGGTGAAGCTCCTGTTCCTATAGTTGCTGCGTATTCACCTTCCGACTGCTTTACTACTGTTTTTGAAGCATGCAGAATTGCAGTTGAACACATGACACCGGTTTTCTTTATGTCTGATGGATATATTGCTAACGGTTCTGAGCCATGGAAATTTCCTACTGCCGATTCTCTACCAACTATTAAAGCTGTTTTTGCAGAACCAAGAAATGAAGGTGACGAAAAATATATGCCCTATAAACGTGATGCTAAATTAGTGCGTAAATGGGCTATTCCGGGAACAAAGGGATTAGAGCACCGTGTTGGAGGAATTGAGAAAGAAGACATTACCGGAAATATTTCTTATGATCCCGACAACCACGAGCACATGGTGAAAACCCGCGCTAAAAAAGTTGAGAATATTGCAGATGCAATTCCGTTGCAACAAATTGATAACGGAAAAGAAAAAGGCAAGTTGCTGATTGTTGGTTGGGGTTCAACCTACGGTTCAATCAAAGCTGCCGTGCGCGAAGCCATTGAAGAGGGATATGATGTTTCGCACGCCCACATCAAATATTTGAATCCTCTTCCTAAGAATTTAGGTGAAATACTGTATAATTTTGAAGACATCATTGTTCCTGAAATGAACAACGGGCAACTTGTAAAAGTTTTGCGTGATAAATATTTAGTACCTGCAGTTCCTTTCAATAAAATAAAAGGTATGCCATTTAGTGCCGCAGAGATAAAAGAAAAAATTGTTGAAACACTGAAAAAATAATTTAAGATTATGTCAGAAATTATCGAAAAACCATATACAGCAAAAGACCTCGAAACCGATCAGGATGTGCGTTGGTGCCCCGGTTGCGGAGATTATTCTATTTTAAAGCAAGTTCAAAAAGTTGTTCCTGAATTGGGAATAAAGCGCGAAAATCTTGTCTTCGTTTCCGGTATCGGATGCTCCTCACGTTTCCCGTATTACATGGAAACATTTGGAATGCACAGTATTCACGGGCGCGCTACTGCCATTGCCAGCGGATTGAAAGCTGCAAGACCTGAATTGAGCGTTTGGATTGTTACCGGTGACGGTGATGCTTTATCTATTGGTGGTAATCACCTTATTCACATTCTCAGAAAAAATTTCAACGTAAATATTCTGCTTTTCAATAACCAGATTTATGGTTTGACAAAGGGACAATATTCACCGGCATCTGAAGAAGGGAAAATTACAAAATCTTCACCGATGGGCTCTATTGACCATCCGTTTAATCCATTGGCACTTTGCCTTGGAGCTGATGCAACCTTTATTGCACGCACGATGGACAGAGATCCCAATCACTTACGTGATGTATTAAAACGTGCCAACGATCACAAAGGAACTTCAATGGTTGAGATTTACCAGAACTGTAACGTATTTAATGACGGGGCTTTCTTTGTTTATACTGATAAAGAAACGAAAGCTGCTGAAACTCTTTTCTTAGAACAAGGCAAACCTTTAATCTTCGGAGAAGGAAAAACAAAAGGAATAAAACTTGACGGATTTAAACCTGTTATTGTTGACTTGACAGACGGCTCTGCTTCCAGCGATTTGTGGATACATGATGAAACCGACCGCGTAAAAGCCGGTTTACTCAGCCGCTTTTTTGACAACACAAAAACAGAAGAACATTTACCACGTCCGTTTGGGGTATTCTACACAGAAGCACGTTATTGCTACGAAGATGCACTGGTTGACCAGATAACAAACACAATTGCAAAATCTGGCAAGGGCGATTTGAATAAGTTGCTCAAAGGCGGCAATACTTGGACAATTGCATAAATAAAAAAGGGGCTTAAAGCCCCTTTTTTATTTATGCAATTGTCCAAAAAGAATTGCTGAGAAAACAGTTGCCATAAGAATAACAAGCAACAAAATATTCAGCCAACGCGGTGTTCCCGGGCGATTACGTATGTGTCCCATAACGGGAACAAACACAAGCAAAACAAAAATCAGAAGAAGAAAATAATTTAAAGAAATAAGGCAGGGAGAACAAGGCTTTCTTTCACTGCATACACCACAATTCCTGCAGTGTTTTTTACGCCAATTTTTGCCATTATATTTTTGCGGTGCGTGATAATGGTGTGATTGCTGAGAAATAATTTATCTGCAATTTCTTTGTTGGTAAAACCTTGAGCAATCAGTTTTACAATTTCAATTTCGCGGTTACTCAGGTTCACCGGTTCACAACAACTTGCAACTTTATTTACATCAATGTAAGAGGTGTTTTCTTTTACAATTGACTCAATGATTTTTCCGCAGAAGAAATTAGTGCCCTTTCCGGTAGCTTTAATTGCATCAATCACTTCTTCTTTGCCGCAGTCTTTCAAAATATAGCCTGTAACGCCACTTTCTATTGCTTTAAGAACAGAACTCTGACTGTAATAGGTTGTGATGGCAAGCACTTTCAAATCAGGATTTGAAAGCAATGCTTTTTGTATGTCTTTCAATTCAAAATTCTGTGAACTGAAATCAATTACCAACAGGTCAATTCTTTTCTTCTTTACCTGAGAATGTAATTCCTCACTGTCATTGGCTTCACCTGCAACAGAAACGGTTTTATCAACCGATAAAATAGACTTCAGCCCTTCTCTTACAAGGTAATTTCCGTCAGCAAGAAAAACATTAATCTTATTCATTAATAAAATTATTTAGAATGATTTTAAATAATGCACAAATATAGCCTCATTCTTATACAATACAATGAAAAGTTTTAAGAAATTTCAATTACCAGATTATCATTTGCAGCTATGGTGTTTTCAAACACTGTTCTGGCTTCATTAAGTAATGCAGATACATCGCCATAGCGCGAAGAATAATGTCCAATAATCAATGTTTTTGCTTCAGCTTTTAGCGCAAATGTTGCTGCCTGCAATGCCGTTGTATGATACCTGTTTGTTGCTTTATCAAGCAATTCGTGCGCAAAGGTTGCCTCGTGATAAAGTAAGTCCGATCCTTTCACATACGGAATTATACTTTCATCATAAATTGTATCGGAACAAAAAGCATACGTTCTAGTTTCTTTTGCTGGAAAAGTTAATTCATCATTCGGAATTATTTTCCCATTCTCAGTAACGAAATAGTTTCCATTTCTGATTTCATCAATTTTAGAAAACGGGATATTGTATTCACGAATCTTCTCCCCTTTCATGCTCTTTGGGCGGGGCTTTTCAACAAACTTAAAACCCCAGCAGGGAATACGGTGGTTCATTGGAAATGAATAAACCGATGCCTCATTGGTTTCAAGAATTAATTGTTTCCCGTTTTCTACTAATTCGTGAAAGTATAATTCGTAACTTAATTTGGTGCCTGAGGCTTTGAGTTGCAGGTCTATTATCTCTTTTAGTTTAGGCGGACAAAATACATGCATAGGTTTATTTCTGGTGTATAAATGCAGGCTTGAAAGCAACCCGAACAAACCAAGATAATGGTCGCCATGCAGGTGGCTAATAAAAATATGATCAAAATGGCGAGGACGAATTTTATTTCGCCTCATTTGTAATTGCGTTCCTTCTCCGCAGTCTATCAAAAAAAACCGCTCAAGCACTTGCAGTACTTGAGCGGTAGGATTTCGGTCAATTGTTGGTGTAGCAGAACCACAACCGAGTATGGTCAGCTTTAAACTCATTTATTTTCCGGCAACAATCATCTTTTTGGTGATTGTTTTTGTACCGTTACTTAAAGAATAGAAATAAGTTCCTGCATTAATTTTTTCAGAACTGAAAACAATAGAATTGGTTTTAGCTTGTGCCTGTATTTTTTCTGAATAAACGCGTTTGCCAATCATGTCAAATACTGTAAAATCAACATTTCCTGCAATTGGAGTAGAAAACTTGATTGTGGTATTTCCTGTGAACGGATTTGGGATATTTTGGATTACATCAAATGAAGTCGCTTCTAGTTGCTCAACTGCATTAGTAGTATGCAAAGTGTAAGGACCTCCATCGAAAAGGGTAGGTAATTCAGGTACAGCCTGACCTTGAACTGTTCCAGGAAAATTTACTGGCAAATCTCCAATAACAGGAATAGTTACAACGGTACTTCCTGTTGTAAGTGATCTTATTCTTAATGTGTCTGTTCCCGCTGCATCAGTTGTAGTTCCAGAAATATCAATTGATCCGGAAGCACCAGCATTATAGGTGCATCCTGAAGGGTTGCAAGTTGCATCAAGACCTGACAAAAGACCGGTTACATTAAAAGTAACACTGGTAATCGTAATGTCAAGAGTTGCTGGCAGAAAAGAAATAAATTGCTGAAGAGCTGGAACAGAAGCTGCTAAGTCTGCAGTGTTGACAGTTAAACTTGATGGTATAGCTGACATTGCAATATTTGTTGAGTAAGCAGACCCAACAGTGTAATTAGGCAATGCTCCTAATGCGGGGGTAAATGGATTAGCTTGCGCAAATGCACTGATGTTAATGGATAATAAGGTGATAAAGAGTAAGAATTTTTTCATTTTTTTTGTTTTTTAGTATTTGTATGCGTGCAAAAATAAGAATTTTCTGACAAAAAAATGCCCCGCAAATCTGCGAGGCATTTTTTATAATGATTATTATCAGATTATTTACCTGAAACAACCATTCTTTTTGTGATAGTAGTGTTTCCGTTAGTGATTGAATAAACATAAACACCTTGAGCTAGCTCATTAGTGTTGAAGTTAATTTTGTTCAAACCGCTAACTGCATCAATTTTGTTGTTTTTCACAACCATTCCAAGCATGTTGTAAACTTTGAAGTCAACACTTGATGGAGCAGGTGATGTGAAATTGATAGTAGTTGAACCATTCGCAGGATTAGGAATGTTCTGACCTACTTCAAATTTAGAATTATTCAGAGTTTCAACAGCACCACAATTTTCAATTGTAATAATGTAGTTAGCAATAATTGACTGAGGAGCATCAAAAGTACCAAGAAGCGGGTGTGTTACGTTTGCAGTAACATAAACGATTAAAGGCCATGTTCCTTCATCTTCTGTAGTTGGGTTACCATTTAACTGAAGGCATCCGCTTGCTCCGCCAGGAAACTGACAGTCTGCAGGAGAACATTCAAATGTAAATCCAATATCAAACGGAATGCCTGAAGTATCACCAGCTGCAACAATAACTTTAGCAGAGTCAACTTTAATATAATTCATTACCAAGGTAACAACTCCAACTCCAGGGAAATTAACAGTTGTGTCAGTAGGCAAAACAACAGTAATTGTTTCTGCATAAGGATCACCAGAGCATGCAGCAGGAAGATAGCCCATTGCACTGTCAGGATAAATTCCAGGGTCTCCTGCAAACTGAGGATCAGGGGTACAAGCTTGTGCATTAGCATTTTGAGCAGCAAAAATTGCGCAAGTACCAATCATTAAAATAGAGAGTAATTTTTTCATCATTTGTTTTGTTTTAAGGTTTTTAATTTATTTGAGTTTTTAATTAACTGTGCAAATATAGAAATTATCTTATCTTGTATGAAAAATATTGGAATTTTAACACTTAATATTTTAACAAAAACAAGAAAGCCGCACTGTAAAGACAGAAGCGGCTTGCTCATTAATATAAGTTGATTTTTACTTGCCAGTAACAATCATACGCTTGGTAATACTGTTCTTGCCGTTTGCAATAGTATAGAAGTATGCACCCGGTGCCAACTTTTCAGAAGTATAGTTTATAGTATTAACTCCAGTTACAGCATTGATTTTGCTGTTGTGAACCTGTCTTCCAATCATGTCATAAACATAAAAATTAACAGTTTCTGCAACAGGATTGTTAAATTTAATAATTGTGCTTCCATTAAAAGGGTTTGGAACGTTTTGGATTACATCAAATTTAGATGTGCTCAACGTTTGAACTCCCAAAGGCTCGCCAACAAATAAATTATACACCTCAATTGAATAAGGGAGAACAAGTGGATCTCCGCCTGTACCGGTGCTATCTAATACTCCATAGATGACAACATCAAATGTAATAGGGTAGGTTCCTGCCGAATCATTTACATTGCCGGAAATAATAAAACATCCCTCAGTTCCGCCAAGGTAAGTGCAATTACCTAAACTGCTGTTGCAGCCATATGTTAATCCGTTAGGAAGTCCTCTTACCGAGTCAAGCTGAATGCTGTCAACATATACTGTAATAACAGAAACTGTAGTGTCAGTAGGAACTGAAATGGTAACTGTCTGAGTGTAGTCTTGCCATACATTGGTAGTGCTGTCTGGAGTCATTGGGTAAAGCAATCCTGTTGCATTGGGATCAGGCATACATACCTGCGCAAAACTGCTTGCTGCAAATGCTGTGATTGAAATTAATGAGAGTAGTGTTTTTTTCATAATTAATTGTTAGTGGTTTTAATAAAATTTAAAGTTAAAGACTATGCTTGTTTATCGTTATCGCGTTCAATTTCTTCCATAAAAAGAAGATCAACAGCTTCGCTTACAGTTGGCGCTATATTTAAGATGGTGTCCAACTGTGAAATTGAAATCAACTTCATTACGGATCGCTGCAATCCCGTGAGGACAAATGTTCCACCTGAATTTTTGCAAAGACGGTTCGCAACCAAAATTACGCTCAACCCCGAAGAATCGCAATAGCGGGTGTCGGTCAGGTCAATAATAATATTTTTAAAACCTTCAGAATTCAAAACTACCAGTTCCGATTTCAATGAAGGAGAAATATGACTATCCAATTTCTCGTCTTTGAGATTGATTTGGGCATATTTTTCTTTTTTTTCAATTGTGTAGCTGTTGTTGCTCATAGGGGCATTTTGTTTAAAAGCAAAAGTAGAAAAATTTATTTAACAAAGTAAAAAAACATTTTTTCAGAAAAAATAATTTAAGATGCCAGAAGATAAAGAACCGCCATACGGATTGCCACACCATTTTCAACCTGCTGAAGGATTACAGAGTGTTTTGAGTCTGCAACATCGCTGGTTATTTCCACTCCACGGTTGATTGGTCCCGGGTGCATGATGATAATTTCTTTTTTCAGCGAGTCTAAAATCTGTTTATTCAGCCCATACATCATCACATATTCGCGCAGAGAAGGAAAATATTGAATATCCTGCCTTTCCAACTGGATGCGCAGCATATTAGCAACATCACACCATTGCAGGGCTTTTTTCATATCGTGTTCTACTTTTACATTTAATGCACTGATATATTTCGGGATAAGTGTTGTTGGTCCGCAAACCATAACTTCTGCACCCATTTTTTGCAGGCAATAGATATTTGAAATTGCCACCCGCGAGTGAAGAATATCACCGACAATGGCAACTTTCACACCTTTCAGGTCTCCTAATTTTTCGCGGATTGAAAAAGCATCCAGCAAGCCCTGAGTTGGGTGCTCGTGTGCACCATCACCTGCATTCACTATTTGTGCGTTTACATGTTTTGAAAGGAAAAGCGGTGCTCCGGGCTTTGGGTGGCGCATCACTACAATATCCACTTTCATGGCAAGGATGTTATTCACAGTATCAATCAGTGTTTCGCCTTTACTTACTGAAGAAGATGAGGCGGAAAAATTAACCACATCTGCCGATAATCTTTTCTCGGCAAGTTCAAATGAAAGTCTTGTGCGGGTTGAGTTTTCGAAGAAAATATTTGCAATTGTAATATCGCGGAGCGATGGAACTTTTTTAATCGGACGGTTGATAACTTCTTTAAACTGATCGGCCTGAGAAAAAATGAGTTCAATATCCTTTTTGGTGATGTATTTTATTCCAAGAAGATGCTGAACACTCAGTTGACTCATAGTTTATTTATCATTTTTGAAATAGTAATACTTTGTCTTCTCCGTCTGTTTCTTTCCATTCAACCGATACTTTTTCGGTTGAAATAGTATCCACCGTTTTACCCACATAATTAGGCATAATAGGCAGGTGTCGACTGTATCTGCGGTCAATCAGCACTAGCAATTCCACTAATTGAGGCCTTCCGAAAGCCATCATTGCATCTAATCCGGCACGAATTGTTCTTCCGGTAAAAAGCACATCATCTACCAGAATTACTTTCTTATCTTCAATTACAAAATCAATCTCTGTTGGCTTTGCCAAGTGCTGCTCGCCTCTGCGGAAATCATCACGATAAAAAGTGATATCAAGGTTTCCGCAAGGGATGTTTTTATTACCCGTTTTTTCAGTAATCAGCTTATGAATGCGCTGCGCCAGAAAAATTCCTCGCGGCTGCAAACCAATGATGGCAGATTGTTTAAAGTCGTTGTGATTTTCTATTAACTGGCAGCAAAGACGGTTAATGGTGAGGCCGAAACTTTTGCTGTCTAATATTAACCGTGGCTGCGTTGACATTTCGGAGTGCAAACTTACATGAAATAATTCAGCAAATAAAAATTATTCACGTTTATCAATAAACTTCAGAGGCTTGCGGCTCATTTCGGGATTTTGCATCACATTAATTTCTGCAGATGAAACAAATTTTATAGTTGGCGTTACCCTTAATTTTGCACGAAAATGGTCGCTTATATTTTTTACAAGTGCTTCTGACTTCTCTTTCGCAGCAAGATGAATCAGAATTTCGTCCGTTCCTATTTCATTGGTAAAAACTTCCACTACATAATTTTCAACCTGCTCAATGTTATTGAGAATATCATACAAAGCAGGCGGATAAAGCGTAGTGCCTTTGTATTTTATCATCTGTTTTTTGCGGCCAATAACAGGGCCAAGACGCATGGTATTTCTTCCGCACTCACATTTTTCGGTGTGATGAAAACAAATGTCGCCTGTTTTAAAACGCAGTAAGGGCATACCTTCTACACCAAGCGTTGTAATGGTTACTTCACCGGCTTCTCCTTCTTTTGCAGGTTTATCATTGTCGTCCAAGAACTCAACAATAATCAGTTCGGGATGGTGATGTCCTCCCCTGCCCGCTTCGCATTCAGTGAAAGCTGTTGCCATTTCGGTAGAAGCATACGTGCTGAATAATTCAATATTCCATTTCTCTTTTATTTTTTCTCCGAGCGTGTTCAGTGAGAAATCGGGATTGCGGATGGGTTCGCCAATGCAAATGGCTTTTTTTATTGAAGTGCTGCGATATTCAATATTATTTTTCTCAGCAAAATCAATCAGTTTGAGAATGAAAGATGGAACAGTAATTAATGCTGTTGGAAACATTTTTTTAATCGTGTCCCATTGCAGTTCTGGCATGCCTGCTCCAACGCGGATAATTCCTGCTCCTAATTTTCGTGCGCCCATAAAATAGGCAAGCCCGGCCATGAAACGTCTGTCAATAGTTGTCATCAATTGATAAACTTCATTTTCAGAACCACCTGCACAAGCAAACGAAATAGCTTCGTTATATGCCAAACGTTCTAAATCTTTTTCCGTCATGGCAAAAGTTACCGGGTCGCCCAGCGTGCCCGATGTGGTTACATAATCAATGATTTTATTTTTGGGAACACAGATAAAATCATCATTGAATTGCTGCAAATCATCTTTTGTTGTAACCGGTATTTTCTGAAGGTCTTCTAACGTTTTTATTTCGGCAGCATTAAACTTATTTTGCTGAAAAATCCGTTGATAGTATTTTGAATTCTTTGAAATATAAGCAAGCAGTTGTTGCAGAAGTTTTTCCTGGAAGGATTTTATTTCAATAAATGATTTGGTTTCTATTTCCGGTAACATCTTTCTGTCTCAGTGCCTCTTTGGTTAATCTTCTTCTTGGATTTCCTTCAAGCTATTTTCTATTTTCGCTTTCTCCCTTTCAGTCGCAATTTCCTTGGTTAATGCAATTTCATAACATATCTCCGCTTCATGCGGTTGTTTGTTTTTTGAGTAGTAATCACCGAGCAGCCAATACGTGAGATAATATTCAGGATTTGATTTTTCAAAGGCATAGGTTGCATCATAATTCATGGTAAACTCATCCATGCTTAAACCTTCCTGCATCTGATTTTTTATGTCTTTAAAAAATAAAAAGTCCTCAAATGATTTAGAATCCACAAAATCATCTTCCCATATTAACAGCGAATCAACAGTCAGTTCTTTTATTTCATTCAGTTTAGGAAACACCGAAAATACGCTGTCTAAATTATAGCACATATAATCGCCCAACTGAAAAGGCGCAGTAGAAACCCACACTAGTTTTTTTGTTGGTTGAAAAATAACACTGTGGTGTGCGAGTAGCTGATTTACTGCTTTCTCATTCCCCATTCCAATATCTGAATCGCCAAGTCCTGAGCGGTCTCGCAAAATATCTGCCGCTTCCTGAACATCCATTTCGGGTGATTCGTTCAGCAATTCTTCCATGCGTTTGTAGCGATATGCCGAAGCACTTTCTTTTATTTGTTTCTGGTTCAATTCGTCAGAAGCAAAATCAGGTGATTGAAAATGATTGGTACAAATTAAACGGTTTCCTTCAGGCTTAAATAAAACAGTTTTTGCAGGTGATTTTTCAATCAACGCTGCGCGGTTATCTTTTGCAGAGCCAATCAAAATGGATTCTGAAACAAAAGTCTGTCGCTTTTTTGCAATGGCAAATGCATCGTCAATGGTGGAAGCATATTGCAGAATTTCACGTGCCACCAACGAAATAGGTGTTGCCGAAGCCAAAGGTGGTTGTGATTTTGCCGCATTAATAGTAACGGTCAAACCTTCCATGTTCATTCCGGAAACTCCACCCGTAAAGCCCGCCCAAGTGATGGTCATAAATTTATGTCCGCTATCAGGGTTGTAAAAACAAACGATTTTGTCTTTCGCAAAATCATCGCCCACATAAAAATCAAAGTTTCGTCCGATGGTTAAAACGCTGTCTTCCGCATCCGAATTCCAAACTGCAAAGGATGTACAGCCCACCACCATATTTTTGTCCTGCAAGGCATGACCAATATCGTGAGCAGCATGGTAATTCAATATACGCTGGTAGTTGGTGCCGATGTAATTAAACTCTTCAGATGCTGATTGCGAAACACCAAAAATCTCCTGCTTGTATTCTTCATTTATAAAGTCGGGTAAACCACGGTTAAACCAACCGATAAAATATTTCAGAAAATGCAGATAAAATTCAGACGGAATTATTTTTTTGATGGATGCCACAAAATAATTTTCCTGTTGCTGAACTAATTCTTTGGCCAATTTTCCATGTGCAACTCCACGTTCAAATCCATCGCCTTCCAGGTACATTTCCCATAAACCCGACTCAGCTTTTTTAAGACGGTTGTTGCCGAGTGAGTAAAAATTGGTGTCTAATTTTATTCGCTCAGTTTTTAAACTTGCAGTGTCTTTTACAACAGGCTCGTCAATTTTGGAAACAATAATAAGGTAGGTCATTCCTGCTGCTATAAGCAGGACAATGAGAATAAGTAATCCAAGAAAAAGTCGTTTAATAAATCTCCAAATCTTCATAGCGCTTTTTTAAAAAGCCGCGCTAAGGTAATGGAATATGTAAAATGGAAATTACTTCGATGGCTTCCCCTCTTCCGTTTTGTCAAACTCATTATCTATCGGCTCCCACAATTCTATTTTATTGTTTTCGGGGTCAAGGATGTGGACAAATTTGCCGTATTCAAAAGTTTCAATCGAGTCAAGTACGGTTACTCCGTTAGCTTTTAATTCTTCTACCAGCGCTTCCATATTTTCAACGCGATAGTTAATCATAAACTCTTTTTGCGAAGGCTCAAAGTAGTTGGTCTTTTCAGAAAACGGGCTCCATTGTAAATAAGATTTCTGCTCGGGATTTTCTGAAGTACGAAATTCAAACATAGTTCCGTAATCATCGGTTTTCATGCCGAGATTTTTTGAATACCATTCCTTCGTTTTTTTAGGGTCAACTGTTTTAAAAAATATTCCGCCAATGCCGGTTACTCTGCCTTTTTTTTCCTGCATTTCAGTTTGAGCTATCGAACTATAAGTGAATACAACTAAAAAGAAGAAGAAGATAAGATGTCTCATATAAATTCTCTGCGGTTCTCCTCGCCTTCTCTGCTTCCCCTGCTGTTAAACCCTAAAACAAAACACCAACCGTTAACGCAACATAATTAGAACTCGCTTTTTGATCCAATGGCTCTGCTGTGTCTTTATTATTATTGACCGGTAAGTTAGTCTTGTCTTCTTCTTTTATGGTATCTGCTTTTTTGAAAAAATTAGTGAACCCATTATTATAATTCACAGCAAATAAAAGTGATGTATTTCCCGCAATATTCCATTCAACTCCTGCACCCACATTTAAAGCAACACGCAAAAAACCAAAAACTCCGGTCTGCTTATAAATATTAACATCTTCTGCGCTATACTCCTCACCCTGAACGGAAAACGTATGGGTACTACTATCCTGATTGGCTTTATAGTATAGCGTTCCGGCATCATTAGCTCTGCCTTTTATCTGAAACGATAAATCAACCCCGATTTGCCCGAAGTAAGTCATATACCCTATTTCGTTAGTTTTTAATTTCAGAGCCAAAGGAATAGTAATGTATTGCTGCTTAAATGCACGCGATGAAAGGAATAAAGCAGTACTGTCATTTAATTGGTAATTTACCTTATTTGCATCTTTATAATTAATGCTTCCGCCAAGATAGTTTACCTCAACACCGGTAAGAATTGAATAATTTTTTGCCAGTACAAATTCGGTGATTAAACCGTATCCGAATTTCACTTTTGCCCCTCCGTTTTCCACATCCAAATCATTAAACCTGGTTTTGTCCAGGCCCATCCAAGCCACTGATGGTGAAACTTTCAGACCGAAACGGAATTTAGGTTGCTTCTCGCCTTCCTGCGCCATTACAGTTAGTACACTAAATAATATTAAAAATGTCGATATACTCTTTTTCATAGTTTTGCGTTTTAATTTTCAAGAGCAATATTAGGTATTTTTTATAATGCGATTTTTTCAAGCAATTAAAGTTATTACAATAATAATGTTGATAGGAGGCTGCAAATCCTGCAACAACGACCCACGCATTGATGTAGATGTTTCTGAAATTCCTTTTGAAGTAAACATTCAGCGACTTGATAAAGATGTATTTGAAAAGAATCCCGATAGCCTGTTGCACGAAATTCCTGCTCTGCGAAAAAAATACGGTGCTTTTTTTGACGAGTATTGTCGTGACATAATTAATATGCAGAGCGCCAACGACACAGCTCTTGCTGTTGGTTTGAAAAACTTTATCACCAATCCCGACATCAGCGAAATATACAAGGAAACACAAAAAACTTATCCTGAGCTTACTTTCCTTGAAAAAGATTTGACTGATGCGTTCAAGCGCTACAAGCATCATTTTCCCGATAGCAATCCGCCAACAGTTGTTGCCGATTTTTCGGGATTCAACTATGCAGTTTTTACACACGACAGCACACTTGCCATAGGACTTGAATTTTTTCTTGGCGAAAAAAGCATTTACTACGAAATGCTTGCCTGGCCCAAGTATGTGGTGCGCAATATGAACAAAGCAAGTCTTCCTGCAACTGCGGTAAAAGGCTGGGCGCTGAATAAATTTGAAAACAAAGAAGAACAAAAAACGCTCTTAGACAACATGATTTTCAACGGAAAAATTCTTTACCTGTTGGATGCCCTGCTTCCCGAAACACACGACAGTCTTATTATTGCTTATAAAAACTCACAACTAGAATGGTGCAAAACCAACGAGTCCTTTGTATGGGGACATCTGCTGGAAAATAAATTACTCTACTCAACAGACCATAATGTGTTGAATAAATACAGCAGCGAAGGTCCTTTTACTCCCGGACTTCCCCGCGAATCACCTGCCCGCATTGGCGAATTTACCGGCTGGATGATTGTAAAAAAATACATGTCCGAAAATCCTCAATTAACGATAGCCCAACTGATGGCTGAAAAAGATGCACAGAAAATTCTGGCAGCCTCAAAATATAAACCAAAGAAGTAAAAGCATTTTAATTTATCACGTTATGACAACATCCCAAGTAAAATTCAACATTACGCTTGACGACAACAAACTACCTGAAAAAATAACCTGGGCTGCCGAAGATTCCGAAATGGAAAGTGAAGTAAGCTGCAAAGCAATTATGATTTCTGTGTGGGATCCGGCAACAGAATCGACTCTAAAAATTGATCTCTGGACCAAAGACATGCAGGTGGATGAGATGAAGAAATTTTTTCATCAAACTTTGCTTTCTATGTCAGATACATTGAAACGTTCCATATCCGAAGATAAAATGGCTGCCGACTTGAAAGATTTCTGCGAACATTTTGCCGAAAAACTGGAAATACTTCAAAAAAAGCCCTGATTTAAAGCTGCAAATAGCTAGTTTTCAGAATAATTACAATTAAATTTGGAATTCTGAATCAGGTTAGTTTATATTTGTAGGCTTTACCACAATGAAATAACCGACCAATAATATAATATGATAGTTAAAAGCTTTACCAAAGCAATCAAAGGAATTAGTTTAGTCACCGCAGGTGTTTTTTCCTTTTCATTACCAACAATTGCACAACAAGCATTACTGACAAACGATGGTGCCATGTTCTATGTTAATGGAGCTACAGTTCTTGTTGACGGACACGTTGATAATCAGGCGGGCACTATTGTTAACCTTGGCACTATGGACATCAACGGTGATATTGTTAACGATGCACAGTTAGGCGGAAACGGAAGTCCGCTTCCGGGAAGCAATGGACTTTTTCAGGTTGCTGGTGATTGGAGAAACAACAACGTTTTCTTTGCAGGAACAGGAAGAGTATTGTTGGATGGAGGTATTCAGGGAATAACGGGTATTTCTCCATCCTATTTTTATGATCTTGAATTGGCTGGAACAGACAGAAAAGAAATTCAGTTTACAGATCAGTATGTAACCAACACACTCATTTTGAACGATCGCGAATTATGGACTGACCAATATACCATGCACGTTGAGAACACTAACGTTGGCGCCATTACCCGTTCAACAGGTTTTGTAAGCAGCCTTGAGTCGGGAAGCCTTTCACGCAAAACACAGAATAACTCTGATTATCTTTTTCCTGTTGGTTCAACTCAAAATACTCCAAGATACAGACCGGCAGTTATAAGACCAACTACTTCATTGCCCAACACATTCACTGTTCGTTTGGTTAACGCAGACCCTGGTACTGATGACCCTAACGATCCGAATGATTATACCAAACCTGTTTCTGATCATGATATACCTACATGTTATGTAAACGATAACTATTGGTATAAAATCAATCACCCAGTAGGAAGTGACAATGCTGATCTTGCTCTTTCTTATGATGCAGCTTTTACAGATGATCAAGGTGCATATAATGGAATTGTTGAGTGGGATAACATAACAGACAACCAATGGGAAAACATCGGAATCACTGCCTCTGTAACTACTACAACAGACCCCAACGACCCTCCTACATTAACCTTTGTAAGGAAAAATGCAATAAACTCTTTTTCTCCAGAGCCTTTCACACTTTCTTATCAAATTCCTCCTGCGCCTCCACTGTTTGGTGATAGCATAATCTGCGCTGATGTGGTAACTACTTATTCCATTATTCCTAACACAAATGGCACATACGAATTTTATGTTGATACCGTAAACGGTGTTCCAACAGGTGAGATTATCAGCACTACAGCTACTTCAGCAACCATTATCTGGAATGATATGGGTTGGGGTAATGTTTATGTAATTGAAACAATTGATAACCAAAATGGATATGTTGCATGTCCTTCATTGGTTGGAAATTTCTTGGTTGATATCCTTTCTCTTCCTGCAGCTATTTTTGGTACAACTTATGAGTATCCAAACCCAAATCCAAACGGGACTTATAATTACAATAACCCTAATGACGTGTTCATAAACGATTTGATTTCATTCCACGATTCAAGTACTAACACTATTTCATGGGCGTGGGATTTTAATGATGGCGTAACTTCTGTGAATCAAAATCCTTATCACACTTATAGCGACCTCGGAACATACAATGTGATGATGGTTGCTACAAGTCCTGACGGTTGCTTGGATACTGCTTATACACCTATTAATGTTGTAGAAGGTTTGATTGTTCCTAACGTATTTACTCCAAACGGTGATGGCTTCAACGATGTATTTAAAATCCGTAACAGCGCTGTAAGTGAATTTACTTTCCGTGTTTTCAATCGTTGGGGAACTCAGATTTACGAAACCACAGCACCTGAAATTGCATGGGATGGAAAAACACAAGCCGGCTCACCTGCTCCTGGCGGAACTTACTTCTACACGCTGAAAGCAAAATTAGCTTCAGGAAATGATATAGCTATCTTCCAGGATAAAGAAACCCTTGACAAAGGAAACATAACATTAATACGATAAAAAGAAATTGATTAAGAAAAGCCTCTCGGAAACGAGGGGCTTTTTTGTTTTAACTCACCACCTACCTGCCCCTTTCCGCTTTCATCTTTTGCGGCTCTCAGTTATAGCGAGCAACTTTATTTTTGTTCTTACAGCCATAATTTTTAGTTGGTTTGGTTAAATTAATCAGGAAATTAACGCACGAACAGGAGAACTACTCTCTCGGGCGGGAAAATTTGCCTCGCTAGCGGGAGAAATTCACGCATCTGCGGGAGAAATACAGTTGCAGGCGGGAGAAATGCAGTCACAGCTTAAAAAAGCCCTTTATGATTGATAGCAAGAGGTTTTTGCTGGACTGTTTATCCTATGGTTTTAAAGTGTTCCTGCAGCATTTGCTTTCAATAGCCCGAAAGTGGTATGAAGCTTAATAGGCTTTAAAATCCTTATTCATCTCCTCAATTGAATTGAGTAATTCCTCCCGCCCGGATTGGTTAATAACCGAGGTAATAAAAATCGGAGGAAGTTCTTCCCAATAGTCGAGCAGTTTCTTTCTATAATTAGCCAGATTGGAGTTCAGTGTTGAGCTTCCTGATTTATCTGCTTTGGTAAATACAATAGAAAATGGAACATGATTTTCACCCAACCACATAAAAAAACTTTCGTCTGCTTTCTGCATTGGTAGGCGTGAATCAATCAATACAAAAACGTTGAGCAAATTTTCGCGCTGCGAAATATAATCCGCAATCATTTGTCCGAAAGCTTCAGATTTTGCTTTGCTGGTTTTTGCATAGCCGTAACCCGGCAAATCCACCAGATACCAGTTATCATTCACCATAAAATGATTAATCAACTGTGTTTTCCCGGGTGTGGAAGAAGTCTTGGCCATGCCCTTATGTTGCACCAGCATATTAATCAGTGAAGATTTACCCACGTTGCTGCGCCCTATAAAAGCGTATTCAGGAAAAACAGGTTTCGGACAATTTTTTACCTCAGGACTGCTGACAGCAAAACGCGCACTTTTTATCAGCATACTATAGGAAATTAGTCTTGTGTCTTTATTCTTGCTTCTCTTCTAAGCAAATAACTTATCCAGCCACCTACTCAATATCTCATTGAATTCCTGCGGCCGCTCCATCATCGCAGCATGTCCGCATTTATCAATCCAGAATAAATCCGATTGCGGAAGCAACTTATGAAATTCTTCAGCAACATCTGGTGGAGTAACAATATCGTTGCGTCCCCAAATCAGGCAAAACGGAACATTGAAATTTTTCAGCTCTGCCGCCATGTTGTGGCGGATTGCTGATTTGGCAAGCGCCAACGTGCGAATTACTTTTTCTTTATCCTTGATAATAGCAAACACTTCATCCACTAATTCTGAAGTAGCAGTGGCAGGGTCATAAAAAGTAAGCTCTACTTTTTCTTTGATGAAATTATAATCACCCCTGCGCGGAAACGTTCCGCCAAAAGCATTTTCATAAAGCCCCGAACTTCCGGTAAGTATCACCGAATGAACCTTTGCAGGATAATGCTGCACATAAACCAACGAAACGTGTCCTCCTAATGAATTGCCAAGCAGAGTTACCTTTTCATAGCCTTTGTAGTCAATAAAATCTCGGATAAAATCTGCCAGCGCCTGCACATTGGTTTCCGGCACCGGCAAGTCATAAATCGGCATAATAGGAATTACCACTCTGTACTTTCCCGAGAAATAATCCAACACATCTTTAAAATTACTCAATGCACCAAAAAGTCCGTGCAGCACCACAATTACGGGTCCAGCACCACATTCAACGTATTGAAACCTTCCTTCTTTCTTTATCTCGTAATCCATCTGCGCTTAAAAAATCAATGTTGGCAAAAATAGGAATTAAAGCCTACGAAAAACCCCGACTACTAAAAGTGATATCAAGTTTTTTCGGTTGAAAAGATGTCAAATTTTCAATTTTGTTGAATTTTACATCCACAATTCCCCACACTCTTAATAACTCATATTTTCCTTTATTAGCAAGCGTTATAGTATTGACAAAATATTGAAAATACATCAAAATTTAAAAGTTTTCAACATTTTGTGGCGAAAAGTGGGGAATTGTGAAAATTTTACTCTATTTTTGGACTTTCTAATAAAAGACATGTCGCTCATAACAGGTGATTACAGATGTAAGATGGATGCAAAAGGCAGATTAATCCTGCCTTCTGCACTGTTGAGGCAGTTCCCGAAAGGCACTACCACCATAGTGCTCAAGCGTAGCGTGTATGAAAAATGTCTCGAGCTCTATCCAAAAAATGTGTGGGACGAAAAAATGAAAGCGCTCAATGAAATCAATACCTACGAAAGGGAGAATCTTGATTTCATCCGCTTCTTCATCAACGGGGCTACTGAACTGGAAATTGATGCGAGCAACAGAATATTGCTTCCGAAAATGCTGCTCCAACATGCGCAGATTGACAAAGACATTGTTTTGAAATCACTCGGTGGTTTCATGGAATTATGGAACGCAGACAACGAAGCACAAAAAGTGCAGCAGTTGGATGCAGACAAATTTGCAGCGCTTGCCGGCAAAGTAATGGGCAAGCAAAAAACCAACGGCTAACAGGTTTGGGATGACAGATTATCACAAACCGGTTATGTTAAACGAATGCCTTGAGGGGCTAAACATAAAACCGGAAGGAACCTACGTTGATGTAACATTCGGTGGAGGCGGGCACTCGAAGGAAATTTTGAAAAGACTGACAACAGGCAAACTCTACGCATTTGACCAGGATGCGGACGCAGCCGCTAACAACATAAATGATAACCGATTTATGCTGATACAACAAAATTTTAGGTTCGCCCGGAATTTTTTGAAATACCATAATGCCTTACCGGTTGACGGCATTCTTGCCGACCTCGGAGTCTCTTCCCACCAGTTTGATACACCAGAAAGAGGTTTCTCTACCCGCTTTGAAGGACCGCTGGATATGCGCATGGATACTACCTCTCCGCTCACTGCCGCATTTATCCTCAACACGTATTCACCTGATCAACTCAAAAAGATTTTTGCTGAATACGGTGATTTGAAAGAAGCTTGGAAGCTGGCGAAAACCATAGAAGAAAAGCGGGCACAAAAAGAAATAAAAACTACAGAAGACCTGAAAAAACTAGTAATGCCTTTAGCTCCGCGCGGAAAAGAAAACAAGTTCCTCGCAAAAATATATCAGGCGTTGCGTATTGAAGTTAATAAAGAAACAGAGGCACTTGAAGAGTTTCTTTCACAATGCACAGACATCATTCGTGAAGGTGGAAGGTTGGTTGTTATGTCTTACCACTCGCTGGAAGACGGATTGGTAAAAAAACTGATTAAGAAAGGAAACATCGAAGGTGAACTTGAAAAAGATTTTTTCGGAAATCAGCAACTACCCTTTCGTGCATTGAACTCTAAACCTATAACTGCATCGGAAAGGGAATTAGCCGAAAATAGCCGCTCACGCAGTGCTGTATTACGAATTGCTGAACGTGTAAATCCATTGAAACGCGAAGTTGCATAATGAATAAATTGAAAGAAGACATAGAAATTCCTTTAGAATCAATTCCTGAAAACAAGGAAAAAGCTACTGAAAGTGCGCCTGCTGCAAAAAAGGTTATGCGTTTTCTTGATGGCAGTTTTATGGCAAAAGAAAATGTTGCTGATATGCTTCCTTTCCTGCTTTTCATTTCTCTGATTGGTATTTTCTACATCTCCATTCGCTACTACTCTGAGAAAAATGTTTTCAGGATGAATTCAATCAGCAACGAGTTAAAAGAATTACGTTCTGAATACATCAGCACAAAATCGGAGTTGATGTTTAAATCAAAACAAAGTGAAGTGGCAAAAGCAATAGCGGAAACCGGGTTGAAAGAATCGGTTGTTCCGCCCAAAAAGATTGTAGTTACAAACGAAGAATTGAATACAAAATAAAGAGTGGAAACGAAGAAAGACATATTGTGGCGTGTGTATCTTTTGTATGCAATGATGTGTGTATTTGGTATTGCCATTATTGCACAGGTGGTAAACGTGCAATTTATTCAAGGCGAAAAATGGAGAGCGAAAGCAGAAGCGCTTACTACCGAATACCGCGAAATTGAAGCTGCACGCGGAAATATTTTTGCAACAGACGGCAGTTTATTAGCCACCTCATTTCCAATTTATGAAGTGCGCATGGATGTTTACGCAAACCCCATCACCGATAAAATTTTTAACGATAATCTTGATTCGCTTGCACTTTGCCTTGCTAATCTTTTTGGAGATAAATCAAAACTGCAATACAAATCCGAACTGAAAGAAGCAAGAAGAAATAAAGAGCGCTATTTCCTTATTCGCAAAAACGTGAGCTATGTTGAACTTCAGAAAATGAAGAAGTTTCCCATTTTCAAAAACGGAAAATACAAAGGCGGATTAATTACACTTCAGCAAAGCAAACGTTCACGCCCTTTCCGTGAACTTGCTGCACGAACCATTGGTTATGAGAGACCGGGCATTCAGCCTATCGGTTTGGAAGGTGCTTACAACAGTTACCTCACGGGAGTTGGCGGGAAAAGACTGATGCAAAAAATTGCAGGCGGTGTTTGGAAACCACTCAACGATGACAATGAAATAGAGCCACAGGATGGAATGGATTTGGTTACCACCATTGACATCAACATTCAGGATGTGGCTGAACATGCGCTACTCACACAATTGCAAAAGCATGGTGCCGACCACGGTTGCACCATATTAATGGAAGTGGAAACCGGAGAAATCAGAGCCATCGCAAACTTAAGCAAAAGCAAAAACTCAGAAGAATACGGTGAGTATTACAACTATGCAATAGGCGAAGCCACTGAGCCCGGATCAACTTTTAAACTCGCTTCAGTTATTGCCCTGCTTGAAGACGGAGCTTCCACCAGTGAAATAGTTGACACAGAAAAAGGCGTGATTTATTTCTACGGGCAACCCATGAAAGATTCTAATCACGATAAAGGTGGTCACGGAAAAATCACACTGCATGAAACATTTGAGGTTTCATCTAACATTGGCATTTCACGAATGGTGGATAAATATTATTCTAAAAATCCGCAAAAATTCATTGACAGAATTTATGCAATGAATCTGCAAAATCCGCTGGACTTAGAAATTCCTGGCGAAGGAAAACCGAAAATAAAAAACCCTAAAGACAAAGACTGGAGCGGAGTTTCATTGCCCTGGATGTCTATTGGTTACGAGTTGCTGATGACGCCCATGCAAATTTTGACTTTCTACAATGCCGTTGCCAATAACGGGAAAATGGTGAAGCCAAAATTTGTGAAAGAGATTACAAAAAACGGAATAGTTGAGAAAGAATTTCAAACGCAAATCATCAATCCAAAAATATGTTCGCAAGAGACAATTGATAAAGTTAAACGAATGATGGAAGGTGTTGTGGACAGCGGAACTGCTAAGAATTTGAAACATGCCGACTTTAAAATCGCAGGTAAAACCGGAACAGCACAAATAGCAAAAGAAGGAATTTACAAAGGTCAGAAAATAACTTATCAGGCATCATTTGTAGGTTACTTTCCGGCAGACAATCCAAAGTATTCCTGCATTGTAATCGTGAATGCTCCTTCCAATTCTGTTTACTACGGAAACCTTGTTGCAGGTCCTATTTTCAAAGAAATTGCTGATAAGGTTTATTCCAGCCGCCTTGATATTCATAAAGAATTAGAGGCAACTGAAATTCTTGCTGAAAACAAAATTCCATATACACAGCGTGGAAACAAGAATGATCTGGTTACCTCACTTCAGAAATTAAATGTTCCGCTTAACAACGATACATTAAATACTTCTCGTTGGGTTACCGCTGAAAACAAAGGCAACAAAATTGAACTGAAAGAAAGTGCAGAAACCAATGGTATTGTTCCGAAAGTTTTGGGCATGGGCGCTCGCGATGCAATCTATATTCTGGAAAATCTTGGTTTGCGCGTAAAAATTGAAGGTCGCGGAACAGTTGTTCAACAAAGTATCAACGCAGGAACAGCAATAACACTAGAACGTGAAATAATACTGAAGTTATCGTAATGAAGTTGCTTAAAGACATATTGTATAAAGCAGGACTGGAGGATGTTTCAGGCTCAACAAACATTGCCATCACAATGCTGACAACTGATTCGCGTCAGGCAAAAAATTATTCACTTTTTGTAGCGGTAAAGGGAAGCAATATTGATGGCCATCTCTTCATCAAACAGGCTGTTGAGAATGGTGCTATCGCGGTTGTTTGCGAAACGCTTCCTGATGAGCGCGATAAAAAAGTGACCTATGTAAAGGTTAAAAATCCTTCTTATGCACTTGGAATTATTGCTTCCAACTTTTATGACAACCCTTCCGAAAAGCTAAAGCTGGTAGGCGTTACCGGAACAAACGGAAAAACAACAGTTGCCACTTTACTTTATCGTTTGTATCAGAATTTCGGATTTAAGACAGGTTTACTTTCAACTGTTGTAAATAAAATCAACACCGTTAGCCTCACCGCAACACACACTACACCCGATGCTATTAATTTAAATAGTTTGTTGAGCCAGATGGTGGAAGCTGATTGTAAATACTGTTTCATGGAAGTAAGTTCTCATGCTATTGACCAAAACAGAATATCAGGTTTGCGCTTTGCAGGAGCTGTTTTCACCAACATCACACACGACCATTTAGACTACCACAAAACATTTGATAATTACATAAAAGCCAAACAGGATTTATTTACCGGACTTCCTTCAAATGCTTTTGCTGTGGTAAATGCAGATGATAAGAATGGAAAAATAATGGTTCAGAATTCCAAAGCAAAAAAGTGGACCTACGGTTTAAAAGGGCTTGCTGATTTCAAAGGAAAAATCATAGAAAATCAATTGAGTGGTTTATTGATGAACATTGATAACAAAGAAGTTCTAACCCGACTCATTGGTTCATTCAATGCTTACAACCTTCTGGCAGTATATGCAACGGCAGTTTTGTTAGGCGAGAATAAATTAGATGTCCTCACAGGTATAAGCGCACTGGAAGCTGTTGAAGGCCGTTTTCAATACATAAAAACAGGAAACAATATTATTGGAGTTGTTGATTATGCTCACACTCCCGATGCTTTAGAAAATGTCTTAAGAAGCATTCGCGATATCCGCACAGGCAATGAAACACTTATTACAATTGTTGGTTGCGGTGGGGACAGAGATCGTGCAAAACGTCCACTGATGGCAAAAATTGCATGCACGATGAGCGACAAAATAATTCTCACTTCTGATAATCCTCGTTCTGAAAAAGCAGAAGACATTATTGAAGATATGAAAAAAGGTGTTGACCCTTCTGATGCCCGCAAAACAGTTTCCATCACCGACAGAAAAGAAGCAATCCGCACTGCATGCATCATAGCAAAGCCGGGCGACATCATTTTATTAGCCGGAAAAGGACACGAGAAATACCAGGAAATAAGTGGAGTAAAACATCCGTTTGACGATATGAAAATTTTAACCGAAAGTTTAAAACAAGCAATTTAAAATGCTGTATTACCTTTTTGAATATTTAGACAAAGCCTTTGATTTTCCGGGAGCAGGTGTGTTCAAATACATTTCGTTCCGCGCTGCGATGTCCATCATTTTTTCGCTGGTTATCTCCATGGTATTTGGTAAACGGATTATCCAATACCTGCAACTGAAACAAGTTGGTGAAATTGTTCGCGACCTTGGATTAGAAGGGCAATTGCAGAAAAAAGGGACACCAACCATGGGTGGTTTAATTATTCTCTCTGCAATTCTTATCCCGACATTACTATTTGCGCGATTAGACAATGTGTATATCCTGCTGATGATTATCAGCACAATATGGCTAGGTGCAATTGGCTTCTTAGATGATTACATCAAAGTTTTCAAAAAGAATAAAGAAGGTCTTGCCGGGCGTTTTAAGATAATCGGACAGTTTGGAATTGGGCTGATTGTAGGTGCAACACTGTATTTCAATCAAAATGTTGTAATCAAGGAAAAAATAGTGAGCGAAAAATCAGCAAGCTATGCGTCATTGACTCAGGAAGGTGAACTGATGCAGAAAGTTCCAACTTATTCAGCTCCTGAAAAATCATTAAAAACAACTATTCCATTTTTCAAAAACAATGAGTTTAATTACTCATCACTTGCAAAATTCATGGGAGAGAACTACATGGATTGGGCATGGCTGATTTTTATTCCGATTGTAATACTCATTGTTACAGCAGTCTCGAACGGTGCCAACATGACGGATGGATTGGACGGACTAGCCACCGGAACTTCCGCAATTATTGGAGTTGCACTTGCCATCTTCGCCTACGTTTCGGGTAACAGTGTTTTCGCTGATTACCTCAACATAATGTATATCCCCAGTACGGGCGAGCTGGTGGTTTTCATCTCTGCATTTGTTGGTGCCTGCATCGGTTTTCTGTGGTACAATTCTTTCCCTGCGCAAGTGTTCATGGGCGATACAGGAAGTCTTTCTCTGGGCGGAATCATCGCTGTGTTTGCTCTTTGTATCAGAAAAGAATTATTAATTCCTGTTCTATGTGGGATTTTCCTGATTGAAAATCTCAGCGTAATGATGCAGGTGAGTTGGTTTAAATACACCAAAAAAAAAATACGGAGAAGGAAGAAGAATTTTCAAAATGGCTCCGCTGCATCACCATTACCAGAAACTGGGTTACCACGAATCAAAAATTGTAACACGCTTCTGGATTGTTGGAATAATGCTGGCTGTAGTAACCATTGTAACGCTGAAACTAAGATAATGGGTAACAGAATAGTCATACTCGGTGCAGGAGAAAGCGGAACAGGCGCAGCAGTGCTTGCGTTGAAAAAAGGATTTGATGTTTTTGTTTCCGACAAAGGAAAAATACAGCAGAAATACAAAGACATTTTAAATCAGCACTCCATAAACTGGGAAGAAGAAAAACACACAGAAGAATTAATTCTGAATGCTTCGGAAGTGATCAAAAGTCCGGGTATTCCTGAAAAAGCTCCATTGATTAAAGAACTGAGAAGCCGAAAAATCTCAATGGTTTCGGAAATAGAATTTGCACTGCGCTATACCAAAGCAAAAATTATCGGCATCACTGGGACTAACGGAAAAACAACTACTACACTTCTCACCTATCATATTTTGGAAAAAGCAGGCGTTGATGTTTGCCTTGCAGGAAATGTTGGGAAAAGCTTGGCGCTTCAGCTAACTGAAAAAGACTTTGAATACTGTGTAATAGAATTAAGCAGTTTTCAATTAGATGATATGTATAATTCAAGAATCAACATCGCGGTAATTACAAATATTACTGAAGACCATCTCGACAGCTACGATTACAAGATGGAGAAATACGTTGATTCAAAATTCAGAATCACACAAAACCAGCAGCCCGATGATGCATTCATCTACTGCTACGATGATGAAATTATAGCCGCTCAGGTGGCAAAAAAAAAACTTCAGGCGCAGCTCTTTCCTTTCAGTATCAAAGAAAAGAAAGTGCCCGGAGCTTACTTAGAAAACGAGAATTTAAACCTAACCATCAATAACCAAACCTTCATTATGTCAATACACGAACTAGCATTACAGGGAAAACACAACATCTACAACACCATGGCAGCAGGCATTGTAGGACGACTGCTTGACCTGCGTAAAGAAAGCATCCGCGAAAGTCTGAGCGATTTTCAAAATGTAGAACACCGTCTTGAAAAAGTATCTAAAGTTCATGGAATTGAATTCATCAATGACTCAAAAGCAACCAACATCAACTCTGCCTGGTATGCTCTGGAAAGTATTAACACACCTATCATATGGATTATGGGTGGTGTTGACAAAGGCAATAATTATGAGATGGTGATGGACCTTGTTCGCCTTAAAGTAAAAGCAATTGTTTGTCTTGGTGTTGACAACAAAAAAATTCACGACACTTTTAAAAATGTGGTGCAAACTATTGTTGACACAACCAGCGCATCCGAAGCTGTAAAAGCTTCTTACCGCCTCGGAAAAAAAGGCGACACTGTTCTGCTTGCTCCTGCCTGCGCAAGTTTTGATCTCTTCGAAAATTATGAAGACCGTGGACGTCAGTTTAAAAAAGCCGTTCAGCAACTCTAATATAAACCACAACCAACCAAACCTGAAAACCATGCAAGAAAACCAAAAAAACCGCGAAACCATAATCAGGAATGAAGCTGCAAAAAAGATTGACGAGTACAACAAGTTGCTTGAACTGAGAAATGACATCATTCGCGAAAGTTTGAATGATATTGAAAGCACAGAACATCGCCTTGAATTCATCACCGAAATCAATGGTGTGGATTACATCAACGACTCTAAAGCTACTACGGTAGATCTCGCCTGGTATTCACTGGAAAGCATTGATCGCTCTCTCATCTGGATTGTGGGCGGTGTTGATGACCGCAGCGATTATTCCATGCTAAAAGAAATTGTACGCGACAAAGTGAAAGTGATTATCTGTCTTGGAAAAGAGAACCGAAAAGTTTTCAAAACTTTTATGAGCGATGTTGATTTAATTGTTGCTGCAGCTGACGCAGATGAAGCGGTTCGTCAATCCAACAGTCTTGCATTGAAAGGTGATACCGTGTTGCTTTCTCCAGCCTGCGCCAGTTATGACTTATTTACAAGCTACGAAGACCGCGGAAATAAATTTAAAGATGCTGTAATGAACTTGAAAAATTCATTAAAAGGTTAATAGAAACCTGTTTGACAAAATGGTAAACACAGTTCTGAAATATCTGAAAGGCGACAAAGTGATTTGGTTCACGGTGCTGTTTCTTTCTGTCGTTTCGGTAATGGCAGTTTACAGTTCTTCCGGTATGCTGGCATTCAGAACAAGAGGCGGCAACACAGAATATTTTTTGTTTAAACATTTTTCGATTCTCGTCCTGGGGCTTGGTTTAATGTATGTAACACACAGGATGAAATACACCTGGTTCTCTCGTCTGTCACAGGTTGCCATGCTTCTTGCAGTTCCAATGTTAATTTACACATTGGCAATGGGCGTAAATTTAAACTCTGCCAACCGTTGGATAAGCATTCCTATTATTGAAATGACATTCCAGACTTCTGACTTTGCAAAACTTGCGCTCATCATGTATCTGGCGCGTTTGCTTGCAGTAAAACAAGATGAAATCAAGGATTTAAAATCTGCCTTTTTACCAATGATTGTTCCCATAATTGTTATTTGCGGATTAATTCTTCCTGCAAACTTTTCTACCTCAGCAATATTATTCATCACATGTCTGATATTAATGTTTATCGGAAGAGTGAATGTAAAACACCTGCTCTCCTTGGTTGGCTGTGCAATTCTTGGTTTTGCCCTGTTAGTTGGAATATCATATGTAGTTCCTGTTGAAAAAGTTTTTCCTCGTATGGAAACCTGGAAACAGCGTGTAGAAACCTATTTCACCGCAGCAGAAAGCGAGGAAGATGCTGCTGCTATAAGCGATGCAAGTTTTCAATCTGATCAAGCAAAAATTGCAGTAGCTACAGGAGGTTTATTTGGTAAAGGTCCGGGAAATAGCGACCAGCGAAATTTCCTTCCGCACCCCTACTCCGATTTTATTTATGCAATTGTAATTGAAGAATATGGTTTGATCGGTGGTGTTGCTGTTTTGCTTGCTTACCTAATTTTACTTTTCAGAGGTGTGAAAATTGTGGTAAAAAGCCCGAACACATTCGCTGCATTGCTTGCACTGGGATGTTGTTTCATGCTCATTTTTCAAGCGATGATAAATATGGCGGTTGCAGTGAATCTATTTCCTGTTACCGGACAACCATTGCCCTTGGTGAGCATGGGCGGAACATCATTATGGTTTACCAGCATTGCAGTGGGAATTATTTTAAGTGTAAGTCGTGCTATTGAAGAAGGCGAAACTAAAACGGAGGAAGAATATGCAATCGCTTAGAGTAATTATAAGTGGCGGAGGAACGGGCGGGCATATTTTTCCGGCAATTGCAATTGCCAACGCAATAAAAAAAATAAATGCAGAGGCTGAAATATTATTTGTAGGAGCACAAGGAAAAATGGAAATGGAAAAAGTTCCTGCAGCAGGCTATAAAATTGAAGGGCTTGACATCAGCGGAATTGACCGCAGTCTTTCACTGAAAAACTTTGCATTTCCCTTGCGATTGCTGAAAAGCGTTTGGCGTTCAATGCAGATTATAAAAGAGTTTAAGCCTGATGTAGCAGTGGGTGTGGGTGGGTTTGCTAGTGGTCCGTTGTTGTATGCAGCACAGTTAAAAAAAATACCAACCCTGATTCAGGAGCAAAATTCATATGCAGGTATAACCAACAAAATGCTTGGAAAAAAAGCTAACAGAATTTGTGTTGCCTATAATGAAATGGACAAGTTTTTTCCTGCTGATAAAATAAAAATAACAGGCAACCCGGTGCGTCAGGATATATTGAATTTACAAGGAAAACGTGAACAAGGAATTGAATTCTTCGGATTAGATACAAGCAAAAAAACCTTGCTCATAATTGGCGGAAGTCTTGGCGCAAAAACTATTAACGAAAGCATTGCGGCAAGCATTGAGAAGTTGTCTGGAGAGAAGTTTCAGGTGCTGTGGCAAACAGGAAAACTGTTTTTCCCTTCAGCAAAAAAGGCAGTGGAAAACAAAGCTACAATTAAGGCACACGATTTTGTTACAAAAATGGATTTTGCTTATGCTGTTGCAGATGTAGTGGTGTCACGTGCGGGAGCAAGCTCCATTTCCGAGTTATGCATTGTTAAAAAACCGGCCATCCTTATTCCGTTTCCGTTTGCTGCTGAAGACCATCAGACAAAAAATGCAATGGCCTTAGTTACCAGGCAGGCAGCCATTCTGATTAAAGACAGCGAAGCAAAAGAAAAACTACTGAATGAGATTCTGTTGTTGATTAATGATGAAGCAAAACAGGAATTATTGAAAAAGAATATAGGTGAGCTGGCACTGGCAAATGCCGATGAAGTAATCGCAAACGAAGTAATAAAATTAGCAACACCACAGAAAAACTAAAATGAATTTAAAGACGATTCAAAATGTTTATTTAGTTGGAATTGGCGGCATCGGGATGAGTGCGCTGGCTCGTTACTTTGTTTCACAAGGCAAGTCGGTGGCGGGATATGACCGAACAGAAACGGAGCTGACCAAAGAATTAATTGCAGAAGGAATGGATATTCATTTTGAAGACAATTCAAAGTTGATTCCTTCTTTCTTTTTTAACACCGAACAAACTCTGGTGATATACACACCTGCAATTCCCTCAGGACATGAAGAGTTGAATTACTTCCGCGAAAATGGTTTTAAAGTAAAGAAGCGTTCAGAAGTTCTGGGCTTACTGACTGAAAATTATTTTACGATTGCTGTTGCCGGCACACACGGAAAAACTACTACCTCTTCCATCGCTGCGCATATTCTGAACAATTCAGAAGAGGGTTGCACAGCCTTTCTCGGAGGTATTGCTGTAAACTATCACAGCAATTTACTGCTTTCTACTTCCAGTGATAAAATGGTGGTGGAGGCAGATGAATATGATCGATCATTCCTTACTCTAAATCCTGATGTAGCTATTGTTACTTCTACCGATCCAGACCATCTCGACATTTACGGAACAAAAGAAAACATGGAGAAAAACTACCATGAGTTTGTTTCAAAAATTAAGGAAACAGGAACATTGATTTACAAAGCAGGATTATCTTTCAGCGAAACAGCAAAAAAATCATTCACTTATTCTCTGAAAGGAAAAAGTGATTTCGGAATTGAAAATCTGAAAGTTGAAAACGGTGAATATACTTTTGACATTATCAGTCCACTGGAGAAAATTGAAAACGTAAAATTTGGTTTTCCCGGAATGCATAACCTGGAAAATGCACTTGCAGCTGCTGCCGCTGCTCAGGTTTCTGGCATTGACAAAGAGGTGATTAAAAAAGGACTCGCTACTTATAAAGGAGTGAAAAGACGTTTTGAATACATCATAAAAAGCGCAAATCTTGTTTACATTGATGATTACGCGCATCATCCGCGTGAACTCAGCGCCTGTATTTCTTCCGTAAAAGCCTTGTATCCCGACAAAAAAATAACAGGCATTTTCCAACCTCATCTCTTTTCGCGCACATGCGATTTCGCAGATGGTTTTGCAAAAAGCCTTGACCTGCTGGACGAAGTAATTCTATTGGAGATTTATCCTGCACGCGAGTTGCCAATTGACGGAGTTGATTCAAAAATGTTGCTGGATAAAATAACTGCAAAAAGCAAAAGCCTGCTTTCAAAAGAGGATACACTAAAAGAGATTGGCGAACGCAAAATAGAAGTGTTGCTAACTCTTGGCGCAGGTGATATTGATAAACTGGTTGAGCCGATTAAAAAGAAATTGCTTTCTGTAACTGTATGAACAAAATCCTGCAAATACTGATGTGGTTGATACCGGCACTTGGCTTGCCGGTAATACTTGGCTTTGCAGGTGCGGAACAAAACAATGCGCTTTGCACAGGCATTGCTGTAAACATTGACAACAGCGATGAAAATTTCTTCGTTGATGAAACCGACATCAAAGAAATTATTTACAGCAAAGGCGATTCATTGGTTGGCAGTCCTGTTTCACAAATAAATTACAATACACTGGAACAACTGATTTTGAAAAACCCTTCCATCAAAGATGCACAGGTGTATATCTCGGTTGAAGGAGAAGTAAAGGCAGATATTATTCAACGCAAGCCGGTGGTGCGCATTTACAACATAGCAGGTGAAAGCTTTTACATTGACGAAACCGGCAGCGCAATGCCCCTCTCATCAAAATTTGCTTCGCGTATACTGGTTGCCAATGGCAACATCCGTGAGAGCTTTGGTGGGCTCAGTTTATTCAACGTGAATAAAATTGAAGCCGATGATTCGCTGGCAGCAAAAACAATACTGGACGACATTTTTGATGTGGTAAACTATATTGAAAAAGACAAATTCTGGAAAGCGCAAATCCAACAGATTTTTGTAAACGAAAAAAATGAAATTGAATTAGTGCCAATGGTGGGTAACCACAAAATAATTCTTGGCGATAAAAAAGACCTTGATTCTAAATTCCGCAAACTGCTCTTGCTTTATAACAAAGGGCTGAGCAAAACGGGGTGGAATCAATATTCTATAATCAATCTGAAATTTAAAAACCAGGCAATCTGCACCAAAAAACAATAACATGGAAAATTCAAAAATTGTAGTCGGCTTAGACATCGGAACAACAAAAATCTGCTGCATCGTGGGGCGAAAGGCCGACCACGGTAAAATTGAAATTCTCGGCATGGGTCGTGCCGACTCATTAGGCGTAAGACGCGGAATGGTATTCAACATTGATCAAACAGTTGAGGCAATCCGTTTGGCGGTTAGTGAAGCCGAAAGCAAAGCCAGCGTTGAGATTGGCGAAGTGAATGTGGGCATTGCAGGCCAGCACATCAAGAGCATGCAGCATCACGGAATCTATACCCGCAAAATTTCGGGTGAAGATATCATCTCGCAGGTGGATATTGATGCGCTCATTGATGATATGTATAAACTGGCCATGCTTCCGGGAGAAGAGATTATTCACGTGCTTCCGCAAGAATATATTTTAGATGGCGAAGTAGGTATCAAGCAACCGATCGGTGCATCAGGTGTAAGATTAGAAGCAAACTTCCATATTATAACTGGTCAGATAGCAGCTGCCAATAACATCAAAAGATCTATTGAAAAAGCAGGACTGACTATGAAGGATATTATTCTTGAACCGCTTGCTTCATCAGAAGCGGTGCTGAGCCAGGAAGAGAAAGATGCAGGTGTTGCGTTGGTGGATATTGGAGGCGGAACTACAGACCTTGCTATTTTCTATAATGGAATTATACGTCATACTGCAGTTATTCCATTGGGCGGAAATATCATTACCGAAGATATCAAAGAAGGATGTAACATCATTGGCAAACAAGCTGAACTGCTGAAAGTGAAATTCGGCTCTGCACTGGCAAGCGAAAGTCAGGAAAACGAGATTGTTTCCATTCCCGGTTTGCGCGGAAAAGACCCGAAAGAAATCTCTGTGAAAAATCTGGCGAGCATCATTCAGGCACGTTTGGAAGAAATCATAGAATATGTTTACCACGAAATAAAAAATTCAGGTTACGAGAAAAAACTTATCGGTGGAATTGTATTGACCGGTGGTGGTTCTCAAATGAAACACATCACGCAACTGACTGAATTTATTACTGCGATGAATACACGTATCGGTTATCCTAACGAGCACCTTGCGCCAGGAAGTTCTGAAGATATTACCAGTCCGATGTATGCAACCGGTGTAGGACTTTTGATGATGGGAATTCAAAGCGAAGAGAAAGTTAAAACCACAGCAACAGCGAATAACACCAAAAAGATAGTGGAAGTAACCGGGCATTCAGACGTTAAGAAAAAAGGTTCCTGGTTCTCAAGTCTGCTTAGTAAAACAGGTGAGTTTTTTGAAGACGATGCCATAAAATAAGCCGCGTAATTAACAATCAAGCGTTAAGAAAAACCTCGAATCCGAAAAAATACCGCAACCATATTGACCTAATATTAACCTGAATTTCTAATACCAAAAACCATGAACAACGACATGATAAAATTTGATTTACCTAAAGAACAGCCTTCCATCATTAAAGTGATTGGAGTTGGCGGAGGCGGCAGCAATGCTGTAAACCATATGTTCAAGCAAGGAATAAAAGGTGTTGACTTTGTAGTCTGCAACACCGACCAGCAAGCACTTGACCGCAGTCCTGTGCCGAAGAAAATTGTACTTGGAGCAACCCTTACAGAAGGTCGCGGTGCCGGCTCAATTCCTGATGTAGGAAAAAATGCTGCACTTGAAAATTTAGAAGAACTGAAAGATATTCTGAATTCAAAAACCAAAATGGTTTTCATCACTGCGGGTATGGGTGGCGGAACCGGTACAGGTGCTGCTCCCATCATCGCAAAAGCTGCGAAAGATTTGGGAATTCTTACTGTTGGTATTGTTACCATTCCTTTTCATTTTGAAGGAAGAAAAAGAAAATCACAGGCCGATTACGGTCTGGAAGAACTAAAACAAAGTGTAGATACGCTGCTTGTTATCAGCAATGAAAAATTGCGTGATATGTATGGCAATTTAAAATTAGGCGAAGCATTTGCTCAGGCCGATAACATCCTGACCATTGCTGCAAAAGGTATTGCCGAAATCATTACGGTTAGCGGTTATGTGAACGTGGATTTTGAAGACGTTAGAACAGTAATGAAAGACAGCGGTGTTGCTATCATGGGTTCTGCTTCTGCTTCGGGTCCCGACAGAGCGGTGAAAGCGGTGCAGACTGCATTGGCTTCTCCCCTGCTGAACGATAACAACATTGAAGGTGCAAGCAATATCCTGCTTTACATCAACTCAGGAAGCGAAGAAGTTACCATGGATGAAGTATCGGAAATAACAGACTACATTCAAAACGAAGCAGGTCTGACTGCCGAGATTATCTGGGGTAATGGTTACGATGAAGATCTGGGAGAAAGCATTACCGTTACAGTAATTGCTACCGGATTTAAAACAAAATCGGTGGAAGGATTTACTCCTGCTGCTGCTCCTAAAAAAGTAGTTAAAAACCTGGAAGAAGAGAAACCACTTGCTAAAGTTGAACCGGTTGCTGTGGTAGCTTCTGTGCCTGTTGCTGTGGTTGAAACTCCTGTTGCTATTGTTGTTCCTCCTGTGCAGGAATACAGCCTTGAGCCAACTCTGAAAATAATGGAGCCTGTTGCAAAAATTGAAGAGCCTGTTGTTGCTAAAACATCAGAGCCTTTAATGACTGAGCCTTATCTGAAAACTGTTGAGCCTGTAGCTGAAACATTTGAAGAAACTCCGGAAGTTGAGACTTACACAGAGATTGCTGCGGAAGTGGAAGAAACCGTTGTTGCAAAAACTGAAGAAGAACCTGAATTATTTTTTTCAGAGCCTGAATTGGTAAATGAGCAAACGGTACTTACTGAATTTACACTGAATGAAGAAGAGCCTTTCATGATTGTGAAAGATGATAACACAAAACAAACAACATTTGAGTTTGATTTGGGTAAAACTAAAATGCCTCATGTGAAAGAAGAAGCACCGGTAGCTAAAGTAGCAGAACTTGTTGCTGATGTTGCTTCACCGACTTCAAGTGATGACTTGTTAAACCTTACCAGCCGTTTGATTGAAAACAAAGAATCGGATATGGACAGCCTGGAGATGGAGAAAGTTCAGCAGGAGCGTATTGCCCGTTTGAAACAGGTGAACCAGAAATACAAAACACTTACAGGTCTTTCTGAACTGGAAAGTGAGCCTGCTTACAAAAGAAGAAATGTAAACCTGGATAACACCTTACATTCTTCTGAAAACAATATTTCAAGGTTTACACTCAGCGATGAAAAGAATGAAAACAATTTTGAAAAAAAAACTGAATTGCGTTCCAACAACACTTTCCTCCACGACAATGTGGACTAACACCGTAGATTAGTGCAGATGTTTTTCGCAGCAGGCGCCCTCAAAAGGGGCGTTTGTTGTTTATGTCCGTCACCCTGAACTTGTTTCAGGGTCTCAACATAAAGATGCTGAAACAAGTTCAGCATGACGATTTTTAATAATTCCTACTTTTGTCGTCATTGCGAGCGAAGCGAAGCAATCTCTTAATAATGTGCAATAATTCATTTCAGGAGATTGCTTCGGGTAAACCCTCGCAATGACGTAAACAATGATTCAGCAATCCACTCTTAAATTTCTTACGGCCTTAAAGAAAAACAATAACCGCGACTGGTTTCTTGCCAACAAGAAAGAATACGATGTTGCGAAAAAAGATTTCATAGACTATGTGCAGAAACTGATTGCGGGCATTTCAACGTTTGATAAAAAGGTGAGCGGACTGGAAGCTAAGAACTGTGTGTTTCGCATTAACCGTGATGTGCGTTTCTCTAATGATAAATCGCCTTACAAAAACAACATGGGCGCGAACATGAGTCCGGGAGGAAAGAAGTCGCCTGCGGCAGGGTATTACTTTCATGTGCAGCCGGGAGGTTCTTTTATTGCAGGAGGAATGTGGCAGCCCGAGCCTGATAAACTGAAAGCTTTACGTGAGGATATTCTTTACGACCCCGCTGATTTTAAAAAGTTAATCGGTAACAAAGAATTTAAAAAGCATTTTGGTAAGCTGTCGGATGAAGATAAGCTGAAAACCGCACCCAAAGGCTTTGACAAAGAACACCCGGATATTGACCTGGTGAAATACAAAAGCTACATCGTGGTAAAGAACCTGAGCGATAAAGAGGTGATGGATAAAAACCTTGTAAAGAATACACTGGAGGCTTTCAAGGCATTGAAGCCGCTGAATGATTTTTTGAACAAGAGCGCGGGGATTTAAAGCCAGCGATTTATATCCAGCTTTAATTCTGCTGCGGTGGTTTGCAGCAATTCTTTGCGGTAGTTTACTTTCAGTTCGCTTATTTTTTTATCGCCACGGATAAACTCATCTATGGAGGCATTGCTGAGAATAAAACTTGCTATGCCCGCTCCGTAAATTTCGGTGAGGCGTTGTTTGAGGGGAAGAAATATCTCAGCCTTTGCTTTTTCTTTTTCGGCATTGGAAGTTTTGCGTCTTTCCCATTCTTCGGGGTTTACAAAAGGTTTGTGGCCTATGGTTTTTGAGATGGTATGGGCATCTGCGGTTGTTATAATTTCAGTGTGCTTCGCGATAAAAAAATCAATGTAGTGCGGCTCTTTCAGTTTGCGATAAATTCCGGGCAGTGCAGGCCAGTTATTTAAATCGGCTTTACCGGAAATAATATCGCGGATTGTTTCGGGGCTGATAACCTGATAGGAAGGTTTGTTGAATTTCGCGGCCAGCCCATCACGGAGTTTAAGCCATTCGTTCATCAGAAACTGATCATAAGGACTGAGTTCTTTTTTATCGGCAGCGGAGAGAAAGTTTTCTTTCACCGTTTCGGTAAATATAACCTGACTGAGGAAAATGTTTTCTTCTTCAATCCAGTGGCTGCGGTTTTTTTCTGCGGCCTCGGCAAGCAATATGTTTTTGAGCTGTGCCAGATGTATCACATCGTTGGAGGCATAGATGATTTGCGCGGGAGTTAAGGGACGAATGAGCCAGTTGGTTTTTTGCTGCGACTTATCGAGGTTGATTTTCAGATGCTGCTCGAGCATGGAGGCGAGTGATGTTTTTTCGTAGCCCAGAAGCTTGGCGGCTATTTCGGTATCGAGCAGATTGGTGGGGCGGCAACCGAGGGAATGGAGCAGGCGCAGGTCTTCGCCATGCGAATGAAGCAGAACTTGTTGGACAGGATTTTCGAGCAGGCGGAAGAGCGGAGTGCAATCAAGGGGCTGACGGGGGTCTATGATAAAACAGCGGTTGCCGGCACTGGCTTGTATGAGGCAAAGGTTGAAACCATAGGCATGGCGGTCGCGGTCGAACTCAAGGTCTATGGCAAGTTGGGTGGTGGTGCTGAGGTACTGAACGCAATCGCTCAGGAGTTGGGGGGTGGTGATGAATTCAACGGTGTTGCCGTTGTTTTCGGTTTTGAAATTCATTGGTACAAACTTAGGGGATATGAGGGAAAAACTGTCAGGTTTTTGAGATTATGAGACAAAAAGGCAGAAAAAGCCTTGAAAAAAGGGGCTAAAAAGGGAAAAAATGACTCTGATTGAAAAAAACAGAGACTGAGTCAAAAGAATCAGACACTAGATTAAACCAATCAGACACTTAATAAAACTAAACAGAGACTGATTCAAAAGAATCAGACACTTAGTTAAACCAACCAGACACTTAACAAAACTAAACAGAGACTGAGTCAACAAAATCAGACATTAGATTAAACCAATCAGACACTTAATAGAAAATAACAGAGACTTGATTAAACCAATCGAACACTCAGTCAAAAAAATCAGACACTAGGTTAAACCAATCAGACACTTAATAGAAAAAAACAGAGACTTGATTAAACCAATCGAACACTCAATAGACAAAATCATACACTCAGTTAAAATGAATAAGTCAATGATTGAAGCATATAAGGTGGGGAATTAATGCTAGTCTATGTTTTCAAATGATATTATCACATAAATCCTATTTTTGCCTCCTGTCTACCGACAGGTAGACGCAGAAAACAGAAGATGGCAAAATTTCACACACTAAAAGTAGCAGAAGTAAGGCGCGAAACGGCTGAAGCGGTTTCGATTGCGTTTGATATTCCGGAGGCGGCTAAAGCCGAGTATAGTTACATACAGGGGCAATACGTTACGCTGAAAATAAAACTGAACGGTGAGGAAGTAAGGCGCTCGTATTCGGTTTGCAGCAGCCCTTTGGTGAATGAGCCGCTGCGCGTGGCGGTGAAGCAGGTGAAAGACGGAAGGATGTCGGGTTACCTGAACACGCAACTGAAAGTGGGAGATATGCTGGAAGTTATGACGCCTATGGGAAGTTTTCATAGCGCGATGAATGCGGGTAACAAAAAGAATTATGTATTGTTTGCAGGCGGAAGCGGGATAACGCCCATGCTTTCGATTATAAAAACGGTGCTGATTGCCGAGCCGAAGAGCACGATTGTATTGCTCTACGGAAACAGAGATGAGGCTTCGATTATTTTTAAAGCGGAGCTGGAAAAGATTGTCGCTGACAATAAAGACAGAGTAAAAATGGTGCATGTGCTGGAACATTCTCCGGAAGTGGAAGGCAGTTTATTTCGCGGAATTATGGTACCCGAAAAAGTGAAGGCACTGATTGAAAATTATGTTGGGCTTAATCTGGATAATGAGTTTTTTATCTGTGGTCCGGGACCGATGATGCGCAATGTGGAGAGCACTTTGATTGAATTGAAAATTGCTAAAGAGCGCATACACCTTGAATATTTTACAGTAGATGCCGGAGCAGCACCAGCGCAAACTGCTCCCGAAATTGCAGAACTGCAAAGCAGCGTAACCGTGATAATGGACGGGGAAGAAACCGTTCTTGAACTTTCTTCAAAAGGGAAATCAATATTGGATGCTGCAATGGATGCAGGAGTTGATGTACCATTCTCGTGCAAGGGAGCGGTGTGCTGCACCTGCAAAGCAAAAGTGCTGGAAGGCAAAATTCAGATGGATAAGAATTATGCACTTACTGACCAGGAAGTGGAAGAAGGATATATTCTTACCTGTCAGGCGCATCCGATTACCGAGAAGGTGGTGGTGGATTATGATGTGGTGTAAATCACCCCGTCACCCTGAACTTGTTTCAGGGTCTTAAAATAATGAGATGCTGAAACAAGTTCAGCATGACGAAAAACAATCATGGATTACATCATCATCTGTATCGTTGCTTTTCTTGCCTCAGGATTAACATTCTTTTCTGGCTTTGGATTGGGAACTATTCTGCTTCCTGCGTTTGCGATTTTCTTTCCACTTGAAACAGCAATCAGTATTACGGCTGTGGTGCATTTTCTCAACAACCTTTTTAAATTAACGCTTACAGCAAAGAATGCCAACGCAGGTGTGGTGGTAAAATTTGGTATCCCTTCTATGATAGCTGCAATAGGCGGTGCGTTGTTACTTACTTACATGATACATGTTGCACCGCTTTACAGTTACGAGCTTGGAAGTAAAACTTACGATGTGGTTTTGGTGAAACTTATCATTGCAGTACTGATGATTTTGTTTGCACTGCTGGATTTAATTCCCGCACTTTCAAAAATTACCTTCGGTGAAAAGTTTATGCTCACCGGAGGATTGTTCAGTGGTTTCTTTGGCGGTCTATCAGGACATCAGGGAGCGTTGCGTTCTATGTTTCTGATACGTTCGGGCCTGAGCAAAGAAAGTTTTATCGCCACAGGAATTGTGATTGCCTGCATGGTGGATGTGTCGCGCCTTGCGATTTACGGAACCAATAATTTCGGTATTACACAGAGTGAATATGGCATTATTGCAGCAGGGACAGTAAGTGCATTTGCAGGCGCTCTTCTTGGCAATAAGCTGGTAAAAAAAGTTACGCTGAAATCAATGCAACTCTTTGTTGCCGTGATGCTGATGGTGTTTGCTGTTTTGCTTGGCTCGGGAATTATTTAAAAACGTCATGCTGTCCCGATAGCTATCTGGATTATTTCAGCATCTCAACAACAAGACCCTGAAACAAGTTCAGGGTGACGGAACACAATTTATTTCAGTTAGCAGAAGGCAACATAGAACAACCGCAGTCCAAGCAAGACAAGGGCAACTCCTATTACCTTATAAAGCACAAAAAGTATTTCGGGCTTTAAGATGTTTTTGATTTTGGCAGCAAGAAAAACCTTTGTGATATCAGTACTGAAGATAGCGAGCAAGGTTCCGGAAAGGTAAATGCCGAGGTTCTTATCAAAACCGTGTCTGTCGCCCGCTACTTTTATAATGCCTATCCACACTGCAAACACAAAAGGGTTTACAAAATTGACAAGAAAACCTTTGGTAAAAAAACCGATGTAGTGCTTAGTGTTCAGTTGAATTGCTTCTGCTTCCGGTTTTTTCTTTTTCAGAAAATAGCGGACACCAAGTGCTATCAGAACTATACCGCCAACAAGAGCAAGATAGAATCTGCTCTCATCTGTTTTCAGATAAACCGAAGCACCGAAAACGCAAAGGATTACAGCAAGTATATCGCTGACAATAATTCCTAATGCAACCAAGCTACCAGCAATAACTCCATGCTGCAAAGATGTTTTCAGTAAGGTAAAAAACACAGGACCGATAAGGATTATCAGGGCAAGACCTACTAAAAAACCATCTAAGAAAACAGGCATTACTATTTATTTAATGTGGCTTCTTTCTTTGCAATTTTCTCTAACAAATAATCTAACCCAAGTATTTCGGAACAGGTTACAAAGGCACTTACTGTTACCCCTAACACTCCGTGAAAATGCAAATTCTGTCCGGTAAAAAAAAGATTTTTTACTTTGGTTCTGGCAGGAACAAGTGTTTTTAAAGGGTCATAACAATCCTTCACAATTCCATACATGGAGCCACCGGGAGAAGCAATGTAATCGCGATACGTAAGAGGAGTTGAACTGTAATATGCTTTTATATTCTCACGAATTCCGGGAAACTTTTTCTGCAGTTCATCAATAAGAATTTCCGATTTTGCACGTTTAAATTCTTCATACTCCTCTCCGCGAAAATCAGGATGTGCAACCGTGCTTGACGTATTTTCCCATTGTTTGACTTCATCGTATTTCATGTAAGTAAGCACAGCCATTCCTTCTGCATACTTACTGGGCTTCAAACCTGCAACCATAAATGTCCCGTAACTCAAAGGCCATTCTCCGGGCTTATAATCAACAGGCGCCCACACATCGTTATTCTTAAAATGGTAGTAGTTATGGTTAATATAGTTGACCGTATTTTCTTTAAAAACGAGATACAACGTAAATGCAGAAGCGGAATTTTGTAACGATTTAAATCGCGTGTGGTAGGACTTTCTGATCTTGCCAGGCTCAAGTAAATCAAGCGTTACCGAAGGGTGCGCGTTGGAAATAAATTGTTTTGCTTGAATTGTTTTTCCGTTTGTGAGTTCTGCATAGCGCAAATCTTCTCCTTCAAATTTCAGTTGCTTTACTTCACTGCGTTTAAATATATCTCCTCCAAACTTTCTGATGTTTTTTTCAATCAGTTTTGCAATCTGTGAGCCGCCTCCCACACAACGCCATGCACTTTCGATGTAACTATTAAGCACCAATGCGTGAATGTAAAAGGGGGTCTTCTCCCCTATTCCTGCATACAGCAGATTGGTTCCTGCCAGTACGTTTCTGAGTTTTTCGTTTTTTGTAATGGTTGCAATAAATGCTTTGGCATTGGTTTGTAGCAATTCGGAATCAGAGTGATAACTCTCTCCGTTTTGCAAGTTATATAAGGGAAAGCGAGTGCAAACCCTTTTTATTTCATCGCAGTATGTTCTGATGTTTTTTTCTTCATCCGGAAATTTTTGTGACAGAATACGAATGAAATTTTCATAGCCCTGTGCATACGGATACTCGTTGTTATCTCCGTCAAACGTAACAATGTCAAACCCGTTTTCGTCCATCTTCTCTAATTTCAGCTTATCCATAATGCCGAAATAGTTGAAGAAACGATTCAGATTTTCGCCTTCAGCCAGACCACCGAGGTAATGAACACCGGTATCAAAAATAACCCGGTCGCGGACAAAGGTTTGCAGGTTGCCACCAATCTGCTGGTTCTTTTCCAGCACGCAAACTTTGTAGCCTTCTTCAACAAGAATATTTGCGCAGAGCAAGCCTCCCAGCCCACTCCCGATTATTACCACATCGTATTCCTGCATAGTAATTTTATTGCGCGAAAACTTTATCTAAAGCATTACACATTGCCACAATTGTTTTATCAATGTCCGCTTCGGTATGCGCTTCAGAAATAAAACCAACTTCATAACCGGAAGGACCAAGATAGATTCCGCTCTCTAATAATTCGGCATGTAACACTCTGAATTTACTCATGCTTGAAGCATCAATATCATCGGCAGTTCTGATGTTTTCAAGTTCGGTAAAGGCAATCCAGAAAATGGAAGCAATGTTGAATATCCTGAATGTATAGCCTTTTGCATGAGCATGTGCTTCAACAGCTGTGCAGAGTTTTTTTGTTTTTGTTTCAAGCGAAGAATAAAAACCAGCTTTTAAACACTCTGTCAATTGTGCAATGCCAGCAGCCATAGCAACCGGGTTTCCCGACAATGTTCCTGCCTGATACACATCACCATCAGGAGAAATTTTTACCATAATCTCTTTGCTTGCACCATACATACCCACCGGCAAACCTCCACCGATTATTTTTCCGTAGGTGATGATGTCTGGTTGAATTCCGTAATAGCCGGCAGCGCCTTCAAAGCCAAGCCGGAAGCCTGAAATCACTTCATCAAAATGCAGAAGTGTTTTATTTTCGGTGCAGATAGTTCTGAGTTGTTGCAGGTATTCCTTGGTTTGTAACAACAAACCGTTGTTGGCAGGAACAGGTTCAATAATTACTGCGGCAATCTGGTTATTAAATTCTTCAAATGCTTTTTTAACCGCTTCAATATTGTTGAGCGGAACAACGATGGTATCGTTCACAAACGATTCAGGAACACCGGCAGAAGAACTTGTTCCAAACGTAACCAAACCTGAACCCGCTTTCACCAACATTGAGTCAACGTGTCCGTGATAACAACCTTCAAACTTTAAAATCTTATTTCTTCCTGTAAATCCGCGGGCAAGACGAATGGCACTCATCACTGCTTCCGTTCCGGAGCTTACAAACCTGATTTTCTCAACAAATTTGTTGTTAGCTAAAATCAATTCTGCCAATTCATTTTCTTTCTCTGTTGGTGCGCCAAACGAAGTTCCGTTTTGTACAGCATCAATTACGGCATTTTTGACTTTTGAATTATTATGCCCTAAAATCAATGGTCCCCACGAGCAACAGAAATCAATAAATTCATTTCCGTCTGCATCCCAGATGTGACTGCCATCACCTTTTTGTATAAATAACGGTGTTCCGCCCACCGAGCGAAAGGCACGCACAGGTGAATTTACTCCACCCGGAAAATACTGCTTCGCTTTTTCAAATAATTGTTCTGATTTCTCTCGTTTCATATCGTTAAAATTCTTTGCAAATATACACTTTGAAACTGCAAAAAACTTTGCGTTCTTTGTGTCTCAGCGAGAAACAAAAATCATGAACTTTATTAACACGCACGAATTTGCACAGGAACAAGATAAAGCCGATAAACTATCAGCTTTCAGAGATAAATTTTTCTTCCCACAGTTGAATGGGAAAGAAGCAATTTATTTTTGCGGGAATTCTTTGGGATTGCAACCAAAAACTGCGGCTGCTGCCTTGCAACAAGAGTTAAGTGATTGGGCACAATTTGCTGTGGAGGGACATTTTCACGCAAAGAACCCGTGGTTCTCTTACGAGAAACTATTTGACAAACCGCTAGCAAAACTTGTTGGAGCAAAGCCTTCAGAAGTTTGTGCCTTAGGTTCATTGACCAATAATCTTCACTTGCTGATGGTTTCGTTTTACCGTCCCACAGCAAAACGTTTTAAAATTCTTTGCGAAGAAAAACCTTTTGCATCTGACCAGTATGCTTTAGAGTCGCAAGTAAAGTTTCACGGATATAATCCGGATAAAGCTATTGTTGAACTGAAGCCAAGAGCAGGAGAATTTACATTGCGCACGGAAGATATTCTTGCAAAGATTGAAGAATTGAATGATGAACTAGCACTGGTTATGATTGGCGGTGTAAATTATTATACCGGACAGGCTTTTGACATGAAAAGCATTACTGAGGCTGCGCATAAAATAGGTGCACTCGCAGGTTTTGACTTAGCACATGCAATGGGTAATCTGGTGATGAACCTGCACAACTGGAATGTAGATTTTGCTTGTTGGTGCAGCTACAAATACCTGAACTCAGGACCGGGAAGTGTGGCGGGAATTTTTGTACATGAGAAACATGGCAACAATCCGGAACTGCCTCGCTTTGCAGGTTGGTGGGGAAATAATCCCGATACACGTTTTAAAATGGAAAAAGGATTTATTCCTGCTATTGGTGCGGATGGCTGGCAACTGAGCAATGCGCCTGTATTTTCCATGGCAGTAAATAAAATGGCATTAGATATTTTTGATGAAGCAGGAATTGAAAACCTGCGTGAGAAAAGTGAGAAGCTGACGGGTTATCTGGAGTTTATTATTGATGAGATAAATAGTCGGCAGTCCACAGACCATAGACCACAGATAAAAATTCTTACTCCGCGAAATATAGCTGAGCGAGGTTGTCAGTTATCATTGGTATTTTCGGTGAACGGAAAACAAATTCACGAACAATTATTGAAAGCAGGAATTATTACAGATTGGCGCAATCCTGATGTAATACGTTTGGCTCCTGCCCCACTCTATAATTCGTTTGAAGATGTGTGGAAATTCGGAAATGAGTTGAATAAAATAATGGAACGCTGATTTTTATGATTATTAAGATGTGCGCTGATAAAATCATAACTAATCATAAGCAACATAAAAATCTGTGTTCTATCACTAATCACCATGCTTGAACTACGATTTCAAAATAAACTGATTGAAGCCGGTGTGGATGAAGCAGGTCGCGGATGCCTTGCAGGACCTGTGTTTGCAGCTGCTGTTATTCTTCCTAAAAAATTCAGATCAGAATTGCTGAACGACTCAAAACAATTGAATGAAAAGAAAAGAGAAGAGCTTCGACCGATCATAGAAAATGAAGCACTTGCATGGGCTGTTGGAATTGCAACGCATGATGAAATTGATAAAATAAATATTCTCAACGCTTCGTATCTTGCCATGCACCGTGCTATAGAGCAACTGAAAAAGTCACCGCAACTATTGCTGATTGATGGCAACCGTTTTAAAAAATATAAAAATATTCCGTTCAAGTGTATTGTTAAAGGTGACGGCAAATATATGTCCATTGCTGCTGCTTCCATTATTGCAAAAACACACCGTGATGAATATATGTTGAAGATGGATGAAGAGTTTCCAGACTATCAATGGAGAAAGAATAAAGGATATGGAACGCTGAAACATCGAATGGCAATTGAGCAATACGGGGAATCAATTATTCACCGGAAGAGTTTTAAAGTAGTGCCGTTGCAACCCACATTATTTTGAAGTACGTTTCGTCATGCTGAACTTGTTTCAGCATCTCACATTAAAAGACACTGAAACAAGTTCAGTGTGACGTTGTGATTTACTATTTTTGAGCATCCAAAAAAACAAACAATGAGAGAGATACAATTTCGTGAAGCAGTAAAAGAAGCCATGAGCGAGGAAATGCGCAGAGATAAGAATGTATTCCTGATGGGTGAAGAAGTGGCGGAATATGATGGCGCATATAAAGCAAGCCAGGGAATGCTAGCTGAGTTTGGCGGAGCACGCGTTATTGATACTCCGATTTCTGAATTGGGATTTGCGGGAATTGGTGTGGGCGCAGCGATGAATGGCTTACGCCCGATTATTGAATTTATGACCTTCAACTTTTCATTGGTTGCCATTGATCAGGTGATTAATGCTGCAGCAAAAATGAAATCCATGTCGGGCGGACAATTTGGTGTTCCTATTGTATTTCGCGGACCAACTGCCTCTGCAGGACAACTGGGTGCGCAACACTCACAGGCTTATGAAAGCTGGTATGCAAACTGTCCGGGATTAAAAGTGATTGTGCCGTCTAATCCTTATGATGCAAAGGGATTACTCAAATCTGCAATACGTGATAATGATCCTGTAATATTTATGGAATCAGAGCAGATGTATGGCGAAAAAGGAGGAGTTCCTGAAAGCGAATACCTTATTCCCATTGGAGTTGCGGATGTAAAGCGCGAAGGAAAACATGTTACAGTTGTATCGTTTGGAAAAATTATAAAAACTGTTTTTAAAGCTGCCGAAGAGTTGGCGAAAGACGGAATTGAAGTGGAAATTATTGATCTTCGAACCGTGCGCCCGATTGATTACGCAACCGTGATAAATTCAGTGAAGAAAACCAATCGTTTAGTAATTGTTGAAGAAGCCTGGCCACTTGGTTCCATTGCAACAGAAGTTGCTTTCAAAGTTCAGAGAGATGCATTTGATTATCTGGATGCACCGGTAATAAGAATAATGACGCAGGATGTTCCTTTGGCTTATGCGCCAACGCTTGTGGCCGAATTTTTACCTACTGCTGAAAAGGTGATTAAAGCGGTAAAAGAAGTGATGTATATCCAAAAATAACAAAGCGCTTAAACAAGCACTTTTCTGAGGCTCACTTTATCTTCCACTATCTTAGTAAGATTATCTATTGCAACACGCTCCTGTTTCATGCTGTCGCGGTAACGAAGTGTTACCTGATTATCATTCAAGGTGTCGTGGTCAACTGTAATGCAAAAAGGCGTTCCGATGGCATCCTGCCTGCGGTAACGTTTTCCGATGGTATCTTTTTCTTCGTAACGAACTACGTGATCCATTTTCAGTTTGTCAAAAATTTCACGAGCTTTTTCGGGCAAACCATCTTTGTTCAACAGAGGAAACACTGCAACTTTAACGGGAGCAAGGAAATCCGGAATATTTAATACAATCCTTTCTGAACCATCTTCCAGTTTCTCTTCTTTGTAAGAAGCAGAAAGTACTGCAAGAAAAGTTCTATCAAGTCCGATAGAGGTTTCTACCACATATGGAACATAATTCTCGTTTAACTCAGGATCAAAATACTGAAGTTTTTTTCCGCTGAATTTTTCATGTGCCTTTAAATCAAAATCAGTGCGCGAGTGAATTCCTTCCAGTTCTTTGAAACCAAAAGGGAAATTAAACTCAATATCAAAAGCCGCGTCTGCGTAGTGTGCCAGCTTGGCGTGCTCGTGAAAGCGATACATCGTTTCAGGAAACCCGAGTGATTTATGCCAGTTCATTCTGCGCTCTTTCCAATGTGCAAACCATTCTTTCTGTGTTCCCGGACGAACAAAAAACTGCATTTCCATTTGCTCAAATTCGCGCATGCGGAAAATAAATTGTCGCGCTACAATTTCATTGCGGAATGCTTTTCCTGTCTGTGCAATTCCGAAAGGAACTTTCATCCTTCCTGTTTTCTGCACGTTTAGAAAGTTTACAAAAATTCCCTGTGCAGTTTCAGGTCGCAGATAAATAGTGCTTGCTCCTTCTGCTGTTGAACCCATCTCGGTTGAGAACATCAGGTTAAACTGACGAACATCAGTCCAGTTGCGGGTTCCCGAAATCGGGCAGGCGATTTCAAAATCAATAATTAACTGTTTTACATCCGCAAGATTGTCGGTTTCCAATGCAGCAACAAAACGCTTTTTGATGGTATCAATTTTCGTTTTGTATTCCACTACGCGCGGATTGGTGCTGATGAACATTTCAGCATTAAAATTTTCAAAACGTTTCGCAGCTTTCTCAACTTCCTTATTTATTTTGTCTTCAAGTTTCGCTACAAAGTCTTCAATCAGCACATCGGCACGGTAGCGTTTTTTGCTGTCTTTGTTATCAATCAACGGATCATTGAAAGCATCAACGTGACCCGAAGCTTTCCATGTTGTGGGGTGCATAAAAATAGCGGCATCAATTCCCACAATATTTTCATTCATCTGCACCATAGACTTCCACCAATACTCGCGGATATTGCGTTTCAGTTCAACTCCTGTTTGTCCGTAATCATAGACAGCACTAAGTCCGTCATAAATTTCACTTGACTGAAAAATAAAGCCATATTCTTTCGCATGGCCAATAATATTTTTAAATAAATCTTCGTTGTTCATACCTTCGTTTTCGCTCTGTTTTATGATGTAATAAAGGGATAATCCTCTTGTTCGTATATGTCTTTAAATAATTCCGATGCATCAGGGAAAGGTGATTCTTCTGCAAACTTCACCGACTCTTCTACCTGCGCATTAACACGCGCATTTATTTCTTCCAACTCCGAATCGGTTGCAAATTTATTTTTAGTAATAGTTGCCAGCACGCGTTGAATTGGGTCCTGAGCTTTATATGCTTCCACTTCTTCCTTGGTACGATATTTTGCCGGGTCGCTCATGCTGTGTCCTTTGTAACGATAGGTTTTCATTTCAAGAAGAGTTGGGCCTTCGCCTTTACGTGCAGTTGCTGCAGCTGCTTCAACTGCATCATGCACGTCTTCACAAACCATTCCGTCAACTTCAAAAGATGGAATTCCGTATGCCAATCCCAGTTTGTATAAATCGGTAACGCTGCTGGAACGCTGGACTGAAGTTCCCATAGCGTATTGATTGTTTTCAATTATGAAAATTACAGGCAACTTCCACAGCATAGCCATATTCAATGTTTCGTGAAAAGCACCTTGGTGAACGGCACCATCGCCCATATAGCACAGTGTGATGTTTTTTGTTTCGTTGTATTTTTCTGCAAAAGCAATTCCGGCACCAAGCGGAATTTGTCCGCCTACAATTCCATGTCCGCCAAAAAAGCGATGTTGTTTTGAAAACATATGCATACTTCCGCCTTTGCCTTTTGAACAGCCGGTTATTTTTCCGTAAAGTTCAGCCATAATTGCATTGGGGGAAACGCCTTTTGCAATCGGATGAACGTGATCGCGATAAGCTGTAATTACATTATCTGCTGGTTGTGTGGCACTTGTTGCGCCTGCTACCAAAGCTTCCTGACCAATGTATAGATGACAAAAACCTTTTATCTTCTGTTGAATATAAAGCTGGCCTGCTTTTTCCTCAAACTTGCGATAAAGCAGCATGGATTCATACCAGTATAAATAGGTTTCCTTGCTGAACTTTGTCTTTGCCATTGTCTGTTATTTAGTCCTGCGCAAAAGTAGCAAAAGAAAAAGCCTTACCAAATGCACTTTCCCGAGTTTTGCAAAGATGTTCCTTTGAATAAAAACCTTAATGTTTAAGCAATAGACTAAGATGAAAACTAAATAAGCGTTTGAGAATATTGACGAAACGCTTATTTGCTTTATTAAATCTTGATATGAAAACTCAGATAAGGGCTGAATTCAATAATGTCAGATTTGTCGGTATGGGTTAATCTCCAGATCCCGTCAAATCGGAGGAATTTAAAAATGTTTTCAATTCCAAACCCTGCCTCTACATAAGGAATAGGATAAGCATAATCAATAGTATTGAGTTTGTTGTAATTTCGGTTGGCCACACTCATATTACCATAAAAAATATTGGAGGTAACTAATTCACGCCATTTGAGTTTTTTAATCAACGGGATTTTATCAAGCAACAATCCGCCAAAGAAATATTGAAAATTCAGGCTCAGGTACTGGTCGGCTGAAAACTCAAGCAAGTTCATATTGTTGAAGAAGTATGTGCTGTGTGAGTAGGAGAAATTTCCTTCAGGGTTTTTCAACAATAAGAAGGGAAGTTTGCCGAAAATTTTTCCTGCCCACAAATTGTAATAAAACGACATTTTAGATGATACCTGAAAAGAACCCTGCAATCCAGCAGAAATATCGTGGTATTCAAAATTGCTTTTTAAAATATTTTTTGCTCCGTAGGTATAGCGCACAAACATTACAGGGAATTCGTTTTTCTTACGGAATTGGGCGAAGAATTTATTGGCTTCGGCATCGCGGTTAAATGTTCCGGGAAGATTTTTTGAACCGCGCTGATAGCGGATACCAATAGAAAGCTCTGCAACGGTGATGTGTTTTTTTATTACATCATTTTGGATATACCCAAAGTCAAAAAATGGTTTTAAATTTTTGTAGTTGATGCCAAAATAAGTCATCAGATCTTTGTGGAGTTCACGGTCATAAACAATTTTTCCCTCGGCCACATTGTACAAACGCTGTCCAACACCACGGGGAAGAAAGGTGGTAACATTATCACGATCCATAAGGTCTTCGGCATAACGGCTGGCGAAGTCAATATCGCTTTTGCCGCTGACACTAATTTTATTCCAGGGCTTTTTCGCAATAATGAATTGCACTTTCATTCCGTATTTAAATCGGTCATCTTTTAATCCGTAAGCAAGATGTCCTTCCAGCTGCACCCGCTCACTGAATTTATTAGTTGTCTGAAAACCAAGTTTGAAACGAACCTTCTCCACCTGATTACCACTTACTAATCCGGCCACATGACCAATACCCACTTTATTACCTATTCGCATGTAGCCAGTGGTGAGTGACATGGCAACATATCTCAACAACCTGAAGCGCTTGGTGCGTTTGAGACTGTCAACCATCTCGTAAATCCCGGCTTCCGTTTTTTGGAGTGAATCGTGGCGCATTTCTTCCCAGAATTTATCGTCTTTGAGATAAACAGCCTCATTTATTTCAGTGCTTTTGTAAGCAGAAAAAATAGTGTCGCTGAAAGCAGTATTTACTAAAAAATTTTTAAAGCTCTTGGTTTTCTTTCCTATCAGTTTTGCATCTTTTACAAAACTGCTGGTGAATTTAATTTTGAGTTTTTCGCGTTGGGGAACCCAAGCCTGTTGGTAGTTTCCTGCTGTATCGTTGTATTCCACAAAATTGTAATCGTGCTGAAAAGAGATGTCGTGCACAAAACCAATATTTACATTGTCAGCTAAGGAAGCCTCGATGCTGCGCACAGCATAAGACTTGATATTTACCAACATTTTTCCTTTAAAGGTATTCTCGCCTCTGCGTTTGGGTTTGAATTCCATTTGAAGATGTGGCTCACCATTCACATAAAGTGTATCGTAAAAATTAAGGTAATACTTGTAAACGCTAAGTCCGTAATCCGCAACAGGACTAACAAAACTCTTTCCCAAAACGGTAATCATGTTTTCATAAATATTTACATTCTGATTCACGTTACTCAGCAACTCTGTTACAAAATCCTGCTTATCAATTCCAGACATTTTCACGCCTTTCATTTTCTCAATTTGTCTGTCGGGGTTGGTTGTTGAGTAGTTGTCCGAAATATTTTCAATCAAAAACATGGGAAGAATACTTGTGCCTTTTTCAGTTACGGTATCTATATAACCTTTCAACATCGGGAATTGTGATAGCAATAAATTCTTGTCAAGACTTTTTGCATTTACATTATCCAAATCCACTTCGTATTTGGTGTACGCCTCGTATATAAGACTGTTGTAATTTTTGATATTGTGCTTTTCTTTTACAGAAATCATTTGCCTGAAAAGCACATCAGCAGGGTTTTCTCCGGGATTGATTACTACTTCACCTAAAGCAACTTCATTGAATGTCAATGCAAAATCAATCGTTTGCGAAATGCCTTCCTGTATCGTTTTTTTTATGGTTGTATAGCCAATGGAAGAAACCTGCAGACTATCCGTTTTTTTAGGTGCCTGAAATGAATAATAACCTGCTGTGTCGGTAGGTGCACCAACAAACTTTCCAACAATGGTAACATTGGCAAAAGGAATAGCCTCACCTGTTTTTGCATCTGTTACTCTTCCGCTGATGGTTATCGTTTGGGCACATGCAATTTGTGCTGCCAATAGCAGCAGAAATAAAATTATATGAAATGGTCTTAGCAGGCTCATTTAAAAATTCATGCGAAAGTAGATTTTTTATGTGAGGAGAAAATCTGACAGGGAGTAAACTTCATTTAAATATTTTCTACACCTTTAAACCCTGAAAATCATATCCGATGAAAAAACTGCTACTACTTCTTTTAATTGTTACCTGCACCTTTTTACCTATCTATTCATTTGCACAGGCAGTCGGCAACTCCATGTATGGCAATGACAACCGCTACAATTACCAAAATGCAGAAGAGCTTAACTGGCAGAACAGCTTTAATGTTACACGCGAAGTTATGATTGACGAGAACAGTATGACCTTTGAAGTAAACGGACTATTTAACCGCAAGGCTGATGCTTATCTTGCTATTTTTAATATGACGCAGGTTGGTGAAAATGCTTCTGTAGCCAATGATTTACTGAACACACGTTACCAGAATTTTGTAAACGAAGTAGCTGCAGCCGAAGTAAAACCTGAAGATATTTTCCTAGACATGGTTTCACAAGTTCCGATTTATGAACTGGAAGTAACAAAGAAATTTTTCAGTAAAACTTATAACGAAGTTCCCAAAGGTTTTGAGTTACAGAAAAATATTCACGTAAAATTCAATAAAGGCGAAACGCTCGATAAAATCCTGACTGCCGCTGCAAAACATGAAATATATGATTTGATAAAAGTGGATTATTTTGTGGAAAACACCAGTGCTGTTTATGAAACATTAAGAGATTCAGTAATTGCTTATGCAAAAAGAAAAACAAATGATTACAAACAGCTGAGCGTGAATCTTGATACAGTATACCGTGTGCTTACCGAACAAACTTCGGTTACCTTTCCTATCGACCGCTATTCAAAATACCAGCCTGCAAGCAGTTCTTCCATTGAATCTGTTGGAAAAAAATCGGGGTTAACCGAAATCCGCAAACCCACAGTAATGTTCTACAACAAGTTATCATATCATAACTTTGATGTTGTTATAAATCCTGTGGTTGTGGAGCCACTGGTACAATATACCTGCAAAATAAAAATGCATTTCAGTTTGAAAAAGCCGGTTGAAACAAAAGTGCAAAACCATTACAAAGTGATTACTCCGACAGGAGATGTAAAAACGATTGAGATAAAATGATAAAGCACTTCTCTATTCTTTTATTTCTGTTGCTTCCTGTCTTTGGTTTCGGGCAGGACAAAGTGCTTTTTACCAATGGGAAGGAGAGAACAGGTTATGTCTTGTATCAAGACAACAACAGTATTTACTACGGGAAAAAACAAAAAAAAGAAGTTGATGAAGAGAAGTTGACTTTAATTGAAAATAGTTTTAAGCAATTGCAAGAAAAAATTAACACTAACGACCAAAAAGATGCTTTTCAAAAATCAATTGCGCTGCAACAATTAAAGAAGAAAGAAGTTACTGCAAAGGCTCATGTGAAATACAGTACACTTAAAAGAGTGGCGAAGGAGAATATTTTCAGCATTACTCATGCTGATGGTAAAGAAGAAATAATTTATAGCCCCGATACGCTTGGCTTTTTGGTAACTGATGTGGTAGAACCAGAGGTGGATTACACAGTGGAAGAAATGCGCAGATACATCTATGGTGCGCAAGACGGAAAGAAAGTTAAAAAAGCAGCTGCACTGTGGACTTCTGCCGGAATTAGCACAATAGGTTCAGGCTTGGGAGCATTTTACGGACCAATTGCCCCTGCAACATATATCTTAGTGTTGGGGACCACCAGACAAAAACCAAACGAACGTTTGGTTTCACATCCTGAGTACATTCAGGATGAAGCCTATCTTGCAGGCTACAGCAAAGCAGCACGTAAACGTAAAATAATTGCAGCTGCTGAAGGCGGATTAATTGGGCTTGCTGTTGGTATCCCTCTTTATTGGGCAGTATTCCGCGGTTTTTAATGCTGCTGCGAAAACCCATATACTACTTTGTTTTCGGAAACTTTTTAATTGCTTTTTCTTCGGTTGGCTTAACTCATTTATCGCAACTGGGGAAGGAATTAACCACCGGTGATTTACACCTGCTGGTATTTGTGTTTTTCTCCACACTGCTTGTTTACAACCTTAACCTGATTGAAGGCATGAAGGGTTTAAAATCTTCTGCTTTTCGTTCGACACGCCACAACTGGATTGTGAAACATGAAAAGTTTATATGGGCATTTGCTGTTTTATCACTGATAGTTTCTATTGCCGAACTTACCGCTTTAAAAAAAGACACGTTGTTATTTTTACTTGTTCCGGGAGTGTTTGCCTTGGGTTATGCTGTTCCGATTAAGCTGCCGGGAATGAAAATAATACGCTTGCGCGAACTTCCGTTTGTGAAAATATTTTTGGTGGCATGGGTGTGGGCAACATTCACAGTTGGACTAGCGCTAGTGGAGCAGAGCGGACTCGCAGAGCTGCTGCAACCGAAAAATTTTCTGCTGTTCTTCTCACGCGCTGTTTTCATTTTTGCCATTACCATTCCATTTGATATTCGTGATTTGACTTATGACAGCGATAAACACATTGCTACTATTCCTTCCCGTTTCGGAATAGAGAAGTCTAAATACATTTCCTTATTTCTCTTATTCATTTTTATTGCAAGTTCATTTGTTCGCTGCAACTTTGGCTTTTGCAATACACATGAATTCTGTGCATTGGTAATTTCAGCATTGGTTTCAGCGGCATTGGTATTAATGATTAACAGCCAATGCAAAGAACTATTTTATTCACTGGGCATTGAAGGCACAATGATTATTCAGTGGGCTGTAGTATTACTTTTAAGAAGTTAACTACAACTTTCCGCCCAATACAAACGACTTCTTGTAGTTCTTCTGCTCACCTGAGGTGTTGAAGAGTTCAATGAACGCAACGTAAACTCCGATGCGCGCTTTCTCGCTGTTTTCGTTTATTCCGTCCCAGGAGATGGTGCCGGTGGTGCCGAGTAATTCATTGGTGAACAGTTTTTTTATTGTTCTTCCGCGGGCATCGTAGATGGTGATGCTGGCAATAAAACCGGGTGTGTCGAACGTGTAGTTGAAATTTATAACATCGTTGTAGCCATCGTTGTCTGGCGAAAAGATTTCGGGTTCAACGGTGATGGGATTGTCTTCGATTTGCGGAACATCGAACTGAGAGTTTTGGTAAGCAGGTGTTGCAAAGCCCACGGTTTCAGCTGCTGAGTGCCAGTTGGTACGATCAGAAGAAGGGCGGTCGAATGCAATGCGTTCGAGCGAAACACCTTTAAAGCTGTTGAGCAAAGGGATGTGCATGGCTTCATCGTAAATGAGCAGGTCAATGATGTTGCCGAGTGTGTCGTTGAGGACGACAGAACCTGCATCCAAGTTGAAGGATGGCATGGAAACAACTTTGAGAAAGCCGTTTGGATTAGTAGTTGAGTAATCAGACTTTACTGCATCGGGTGAAGTGGTGAGCACCAGGTATTCACCGGGGAAAAGCAGGTAGCCGAGGGGTGCAATTATTTTCTGGTTGATGGGAGGAACGCCAATGGTATCGAAGTTGGCGATGCGCAAACTCTTGAGGTCAATCACTTTTGAGGAGCGGTTATACACCTCAACAAAGTCCACACCATCATCATAAGGGTAGAAGAGAATTTCGTTTACGATGATGTCGTTTGTATCAGGGAATTCGGGAATGGCAAAGCGCACCCCGATGCTGTCTTGTATAGCATTGGCAGCGCAGTCCTGCATGTTGCTTACGTAGAGGTTGTAGATGGTTTGGAGTTGGAGAGGTTGAGCAAGTGAGAGTGTAACAACGTTCATCGCGGGAAAAGAAATGCTTGCAGAAAGTGGTGTTGCAATTCCGTTGTCAATAAAAAAGTTGGCGGTGTTGATTGCAAAGAGGCTGTCTAACTTTTCGCTGAAGAAAACGGTGATGGTAGTGTTGCTAACAACGCTCACACGTTCCGGCTCGGGTGCTTCAGCATCTGGGTTGGGGGCGTTAACGGAATTGGTTCTTCCGGGTGTGCCGCCTGCAATGTTGTTGCTGGCGCGCCAGTTGCTGGCTTCACCGCAAACGTAATCGGGGTCAATCTGTTCGAGCGACCAGCCGCCTTCTTCCTTGTCATTGTCGGCATACCAGTCGATGGAATAAACCAATGTGTGTATGATGTTACCCGTGCTGTCCTGCAATAACAATGTTTGCCCGTCATTGGTGAGGGCGGTGGTGGAAAGCCCTTCGACCTGCACTACGTTGCCGTAGCCCTGCATGTAAATAAAGGCATCATCGGTGGTGAGCACCATAAAACTATCAGGGAGGATAACGGCATCAGGTAAGAGTTTGGTGGTGGTGCCATAGGTGAACTTCCAGTCTTTTACATTGATGGGAACCTGTGTGCGGTTATACAATTCGGTGTATTCAAACTCGGGAATACCGACATAGGGAGATGGGTCGGCCATTACTTCGTTGAAGACTACATCGTAGCGCTGCGGGAAATAATAGACGAAGGGATGTTGTGAGGAAAGCATTGTGTTTCCGGCAGCATCCTGCACGTTGGAGATGGTGAGTGTGTAGAGTGTTCCGGGTGTAAAGTTGGTGGCAAAGGTGAGGTGTACGATGTTGGCGTTTGCTACATCGCGCGTGGCGGTTTGGGGATTTCCAAGTGCGTTGTCGGCTGAATAGTTGGTGAGCGTTTCGGCACTGGACTGACTAACGGTTTCGGAGAAAACAACATCCAACGAGTTGGTTGAGGTGATGGAAACGGCTGTTACTTCGGGCAAAATATCATCCACAAAGGTGGAGCCTGAGACATTAAAATCATCGAAGAAAAAGTTTGCGTTGTTGCTGCTAGTGTATTTGCAGGATACACCAAAGTAAGAGGTGGTGAGGAACGTAACATCGTTCACACTTCCTTCCAGAGCAAAGTTATTTCCGGTGGTGCTGTCGGAATAAAAGTTCCATGTTCCATCGGGAAAGCGCTCTACTTTTATTCTGCCTTCGGCAGGGTTGATGCCAAAGGAGTTTACTGTTCCTGCAAAGAGTTCGGTGCCGGTGGTGCCGCTTTGTTTGAAGAATTTGAGACGGTCGGTGGAGCCGTTTTCACCAAAGCGGAGGTAGTATCCGTTTAAATCACCGCGCAGGTTTTCCTGGTCGCTGACTAAATATATTTTAAGGTTGTTGCTGTTGCTGGGGTCGAAGTTCATGCGGAAATAAAACTCCCACTGGATGGTATCGGAAAAGACAACGCTGTTGGCGGTGGCGAGGTAGGCGGTATCACTGAGGGCGGGTGCATTGAGGTGGAGTTGGAAACTTCCGTCCACTTCAAACTTGGTGGTTTCGCCTGTCCACAAGGGGTTGGCGGTGAAGTCGGTGTCGGTGAAGTTGTCGGTGAACTGGGCAAAGGCAGCCCCTCCCCAGCCCTCCCCAAAGGGGAGGGAGAAAAGCAGCATGAATGTTAAAAGAAGTTTATTCATCATTGGTTTGGGGCTGCAAGTTAGAGATTAGGGGGAAACAAAAAAGGGGGAGGCAAAGGCAAAGCTGTTTGTTTACAAAAAGATAATATCGGGGTGACCTCACCCTCTTATCCCTCTCCTTGGAAATAAGGAGAGGGACGATAGTGTACGTTTTCTGAAAAATCAATAGTGTTTCATTCTGAAAAAACGTTTCCGAAGGTGTTGACAGATGCGTTCAGGAAGTTGTAAGTGGTGTTTTGAAGCGCGTAAGAGGCATTCCGGAGGATGTAAGGAGTTTCAAAACGGTGTAAGAGACGTTCGGGAGCGTGTAAGCGGCATTCGGGAAGTTGTAAGCGGTGTTCCGGAGATTGTAAGAGGCATTTTGGAAAGTGTACGAGGCGTTCAGGAGATTGTAAGCCTCGCCTGAGGCGAGGTAAGAGGCGTTCAGGAAGTTGTAATAGAGGTTCTGAAGAATGTGAGGAGTTTCAAGAATTGGTAAGAGGGGTTCTGGAACTTGTAAGAGGCGTTCTGAAGGTTGTAAGATGCGTTCTGAGGTGTGTACGAGGCGTTCAGGAAACGGTGAGAGGTGTTTTGGAGAATGTAAGATGGCTTTGAATTGATGTTGAGAAGGTGTTTATATAGGGAATGGGGGTTTGGGAAGGTGGAGGATGGAGGTTGGAGGATGGAGGATGGCACGCGGATGACACGCCTTGCCTGCCGGCAGGCAGGGATGAGGCGGATGGGCAAGGATTTTTTAAAGCAGCGTTTAGCCGCAAAGGAAGAGTACGCAGAGGTACAAAGTAGGCGGGACGCCTGTTAAACTGAGCGTAGCGAGACTCTAAGCTCAACTGGGGAAAGAAGAATATAGATATGGTATTAATGTACCCTTGTTTTATCCAAGATCTTTTCTAATTCAAAATCTACTTTAATATCCCCCCCCGGAATTAATAGTATAGGACGATTTGCCATTTTGTAGCCAGAAGCAACGCATCGCATAAAATATTCATCTGATTTAGAATTTGATTTTAAATCAATGTCAGTAAGTAAATAATTCCCATCTGCACCAGAATAAACTTTGGCGATAGGATCAATATTCCGATACAAAATAATATTTGCATTTGGTATTCTAAGCCCATAATCTTTTCGTTCTACCCTACCGCTAATTTTACAAATTACTTTAGCCGATATAGAAATAGTTGAATTGTCAATTGAACTCACTTTTTCTGTTTTAACTGAATGATTATTTGAACTTACAGATTCAGATTTTGTTGAATGATTGTTTGAATTTGTTGATTCGGATTTGGTTGAAGTATCTGATTTTTGCTGTTTCCATGACATATAATCTTTTTTCGATATTTCCTTCTTCATCCTTAACTCTTCTTTTTTATTTTTCTCTATCTGTTTAGTTCGCCACTTTAATAGTATCAAAACAAGACTAAACAAACTTGTAACTATAAGAAAGCTGATAACTACAGCATTCAATGAAAATGAGGCGTTTTGGTAAATAATAACTGAAATTATTGCGGCACTAATTACGAATACGGTAAACAAAACAGATTTCCAATTTGATTTTGAAATTAGATCGGATGATGAAATTTCAGGCTCAAATGTAAATGGAGTTTTTTGAATCCTGTACCTGATAAATCTGTGTAACAAAGGCACTAAAAATAGAACCCTTACAAATACACCAAAAATAAATTCCTGCCGATAAAATGACTGAATCCATTCAACAACAGAAAAAACAAATGTTGAAATTAAAGTAGCAATAACAGCGGCATATACAAATTGAACTGCAATATGATAGACTAAATTTAAAGCCCACTTATCTTCTAATTTATTGTTTTCTTTATCAAATTTGTATTTATCATACCACAATGCCTCCCAAAGAAAGACAAAAGCAAAAGTGTAACTGCAGTTGCCACATATTTGAAATTGCCGACATCAACAAAAATATCAATCCCCCAGTGCAAAGAAAAAATTAAAAAGCAGACAAGGTAGCGTAGCTTCTTTGTGTGAACCGGAATAAATAGCAAAACAATAATTCCAATTTCAATTAGTAGAGTAAGGTAAGTTAATAGTGACGTGAGAAAAGGTTTTTGTATTAGCCAATCTGCTGCTACTCTTGCTTTATCAACCTCTGAAAGAAAACTTTCCACTGCATTACCATTCATCCAGAGGTCACCGTTTTTTGAAATTCCATTGTAGAAATAAATAATTCCAATCTGAAAGAATAGAGCAGCAACAATTGGCGAGTGATATTTCTTGCCTGAAAATTTAGAAGGCAGCAAAACCAACCAAAACAACATCACCGATGCATACATTTCCCATCCGAAATAAAGTAATTGGTAGCGGTTGAAAAACAACCACAATAATATACAACCTGTCAATGCCATTAATCTCGTGTAGATGCCGGTTGCCAAAACTATCATCACTGCGATAATTATTCCAATGAACAGTTTCATTCCTGTATCACTACTAATGGAAAAAATACCGTTAGCGTTTTTATAAGAAGCGGTGTACCCTTCAGCAAAACAATTTCCAAGCACACCTGATTCCGGGCTGTAGATATCACTAAAATTGCCCAATACCATGAACGCAAATTCCAATGCAATAAAGCAGGATAATACTACCCTGAAGGCGACAATAGATCGTGTATCAAGGAAATAGGAATTCTTCATTTCAATTCTTCAGCAAATTAAAATTCAATCAAAAAAAAGGGGCTGAATAAACAGCCCCTTTAAAAATTGATTTACACAATTTCAGTTTTTAATTTTTCACAATTCTCTTCGTAACGCTTCCTTTGTCTGTTCTTATCGTCAGCATATACATTCCGTCAGGCAAATGGTTCAGGTTGTAATCACGTTTTACGGTCATTACATCTTTCACATCTTCCACCGGAATAATCAGCTGACCAAGAGTGTTGGTAAGTTCAAGTCTCAGATTTTCATAACCTTCAAACTGTGCATTGAATGTAAACACGCTGTTAGTTGGGTTAGGATAAATGCTGATAATAGCATTGAGCGCAAGATCTTCAATTGAAGTCTGGCTGTGCTCAATAATATTTGATTCGCCTGAACAGCCGTTAGCATCTGTAACTACTACGGTGTAGTTTCCGCTTGACTGCGTAATCAGTATCTGACTGTTAAACCCCGGAACCGTTACAAGGGTATCATTCTCATACCACTGATACGTTGCAAATGCAGGTGTGCAGGTAAGTGTATCGCCTGATTCAAGGATAAATGGCTGAGGATCCCAAACAGTAACCGTTACAGGATTTACTACTTGTGATGAGTCGATACAACCATTCAAATCCATTACAATTACACCATATTGTCCGCTTTCTGTTACCAGAATTTCAGGTGTAGTTGAACCGCTTGTCCACAAATAAGAAGCATAGTTTCCAAGCACACTTAACACCACATCGTCACCATCGCAGAATTGCAGCGGTCCGTCAGCCTGTATTTGCGGATTTGGAACCGGGAATACCTGAACAGTAACAGGAGCCGAGCTACCGGAACAACCATTTGAAGCGGTTACGGTTACTGAATATTGTCCGCTTTGTGTTACTGTTAATGTTTGTGTATTCTCTAAACCTGGTTGCCACTGAAATGCGTTGTATCCGAAACCTGCATTAAGAACTACATCTTCGCCAGGACAGAAACTTAATGGTCCATCAGCAGAAATAGCAGGTGATGGGTTTTGCAGCACAGTAACTATTACAGGAGAAGAGAAACCATCACAACCTAAACTGTTGGTCACAAACACCTGATAAAAACCAGGTTGCGTAACGGTAATGGTTTGGGTTTGGGTTATTCCATCACTCCATAGATATGTTGCATAACCCGATCCTGCATCAAGAACAATACTATCGCCCTGACAGAAAGTAGTCAATCCGCTTGAAGTAACAACAGGAGCCAATGTTTGACTTACTGTTACAATGGCATAATCAAATCCTTCGCAACCATTTTGGTCAATAACGGTAACTGCATATGCTCCTGTTGAAGAAACAGTAATGCTTTGAGTAAACTCACCGGTTGACCAATCATATGTTGAACCAGGGTAACCTGCATTCAAAGTATAAGAAGTTTGGGTGCAAATAGTAGTATCAGGTCCAAGGTCAACCACAGGAGGTGTGTTAACCACCACCGTTGCAGGGGATGAAGTTCCCACACATCCATTAACATCCGTTACTGTAACAGTAACCTGACCACCTGAATTAACAAGCGTTTGTTGTCCGTTAAAACCTGTTGTCCAAGTGTATTGCGAATAACCGTTTGATGCATTCAGAATTGCATAATCTCCCTGACAGAAATCAACGCTTGCAGGAGTAATTACAGGAACAGGTAATGCATTAACTGTAGTACTCTGTGTCTCAGAATTTACACAACCGTTTACATCGGTGTATGTGTAAGTAATTGGATGTGTTCCTACCCCTGCTGTTGCAGGTTCAAAGTCATTTGCATTAATACCTGTTCCGCTGAATGTTCCGCTTGCAGGTATTCCGGTAAGCGCATCAGCCAAAGCATCTTCACAATAGTTTGCTGCAAGCCCTGTGAATGTTACAACAGGAAGATCATTAACCACTACAGAAATAGTTGTGCTGTTTGTGCAGTTGTTACCATCGGTGTATGTATAAGTGATGGTATGAGTTCCCACGCCTGCATCACTTGCAGTCCACGAACCACCTGTAACACCCGGTCCGCTGAAGGTGCCACCTGTAGGGGTTGCTACCAAAGTAACAGGAGTGTTATCATCCACGCAATAGGAAGGAGCAGTTCCGCTCAACGTCAAAGCAGGAATATCATTCACAATTGCTGATTGAGTTTCAAAGCTGGTGCAACCGTTTCCATCGGTGTAAGTGTACGTGATAGAAACAGTTCCCAATGATGAATTTGAAGGCACAAACTGATTAGCTAAACCATTGATGCCAGGTCCGCTGAATGTTCCACCCGCAGGAGTTCCGGTCAACTGAACAGGAGTATTGTCGTTAATACAATATGGCCCTGCAAGCCCGGTGAAACTCACAACAGGAAGCGGATTAACACTTACTGTTTGTGTGGTACTATTGAAGCAACCGTTTCCATCGGTGTACTCATATAATATAGTATAAGGTCCGCCAACACCTGCTGTTGAAGCAGAGAAATCGTTGCCGATAATTCCCGATCCGCTGAAGGTTCCGCCAACGGGAGCACCTGTTAATGTTGCTAAAGCAGCATCCACACAATACTCGCTGTTTAATCCACTGAAACTTACAACCGGTAAAGGATTAACAAGTAATACTGCAGAAGTTGAAGTTGAATAAACTGAGCAGTTGATAGAACCTGCTACCACTACCTGATACTGATAACCATTCATAGAAACATCTGCTCCCGTTATTACAAGTGTTGGTGTATTGGAATTTGAATAAACACCTCCGTTATTAATAAAAGTCCAACCACTGCCGTCATTTACCTGCCAGCCATAAGTAAGATTATTACCCTGAGTAGTTACTGTAAACGATGCGTTGTCTCCATCGCAAATAATCTGGTTACCCGGACCTAAAGTAATTTCAGGACCAACTCCAACTCCAAGTGTAACTGAGTTGGTTGTAGATGAGTTAGTACAAATAGTTCCGCTGATGATACATATATATTGATAACCATCCATTGCCAAGGTAGTGCTTGAAATACTCAATGATGAAGTTGTTGCACCACTGTATAAACTTCCGTTGGTAACGTTTACAAAACCGCTACCAGTATTTACTTGCCATTGGTAAGTTAAGCCTGTTCCATTTGCAGTAACATCAAGTGTTACGTTGTCGCCATCGCAAACACTTTGGTCTTGCGGCTGAATTGAAATGTAAGGCGAAGTAGTTTCGTTTAAGGTTACTACGTTGGTAACAGAAGTTCCTGAACAAATAACACCGTTAATTACACAACGGTAAGTGTAACCGTCCATTCCCGGAAGAGTTCCACTCAGGGTAAGTGTATTTGTAGATGTTCCTCCATAGATACCACCATCAGAAAGGATAACAAAACCACTTCCTGAATCTTCCTGCCACTGGTAGGTAAGACCTGTTCCGCTCGCTGAAACACTGAACACAGCAACATCACCCAAACAAACGAATTGGTCAACCGGTTGTGAGCTGATGAAAGGATTTGGATCTTCATTAAGGGTTACTACTACTGAAGTTACAGAAGATGAACAGTTGTTTGATCCCGAAACTATTACCTGATATTGATAACCATCATAACTTAATGGAATACCTGTAAGTGAAAGTGTTGCTGTTGTAGCTCCGCTGTAAACACCACCATCAGTAACATCCACAAATCCGCTGCCGTCATCAACCTGCCATTGGTAGGTTAAGAAGCTTCCGTTTGCAGTTACGCTGAAAGAGGCAACATCGCCTTCACAATAGTTTTGGTCAGTTGGTTGAGTAGCAACTAAAGGAGATGTGTTAATGTATAGCACCGCATAATTTGAAACGGCATCAGAAGAACAATTTATAGTTCCTGAAACAACTACGCGATACTGATAGCCCAGCATCCAAGGTCCTGCGCCAACAATGTTTAACGTTGGTGTAGTAGCCCCTGAGTAAAGGATATTATCTACAACATCCACAAATCCACTACCTGTATTTTCCTGCCACTGATAAGTAAGTCCTGTTCCGCTTGCAGTTACACTGAAAGAAACCGGATCAAGCTGACATACATACACATCAACAGGATCACCTGAAATAACAGGAGATGTATTGATGTTAAGCAGAACTATATTGCTGAATGCAGTATTAGGACAATCAGTTGATGAAACAATAACACGATATTGGTTTCCATTCATACCCAACGAAGTTGGAGAAACCAAAAGTGTTGCTGAGTTCGCTCCGCTATAAATACCTCCGTCTGAAAGTGCATTGAAACCACTTCCGCTGTTTTCTTCCCACTGGTAAGATAAGTTAGAGCCTGAGGCAGCAACGCTGAATGATGCAGCATCACCAGGACAAACCTGAACATCTGCTGGTTGTGAAGTTACAACAGGTGCTGTAGAAGAATTAAGTGTAACAGTAACGCTGGTAGCAGTTGCTGTGCAAATAGTTCCGTTAATCAAAACCTGATACTGATAACCGTCCATTCCTGAGTTTACACCTACAACAGTAAGCGATGAAGTGGTGGCTCCGCTGTATACACCGCCATCTGTCACATCAACAAAACCGCTGCCTGTATTTTCCTGCCACTGGTATGTTAAACCTGTTCCGTTTGCTGTTACAGTGAATACTGCGTTTCCGCCATCACATATAAATGCATCAGCCGGCTGGCTGCTGATAAATGGTGCAGGATTTTCTGTAAGCGTTGCAACTGAAGATGTTGATGTTCCTGAACAGTTGATTGTTCCTGAAACAATAACCTGATATTGATTTCCGTCAAATGAAAGTGGAACTCCGCTTATGGTTAACATTGAAGTATAAACTCCATTGTAATTTATTCCATTTACAAGATCAACCCAACCGCTTCCATCATTTACCTGCCATTGGTAGCTTAATCCTGTTCCATTTGCACTAACACTAAATACAGCAACATCACCTTCACAATATTGCGTATCAGTTGGACCCTGAGTAATTACTGGTGCTCCATTGAGGTAGATAGTTGCAACCTGCGAAGTTGAAGTTCCTGAACAGAATGTTCCGTTGACAATACACTGATACTGGAAGCCATCCATATTTGTGAACACTCCTGAAATATTCAAAGTTGCCGTTGTTGCTCCGCTGTAAACACCGCCATTAATAATATTAGTGAAGCCACCTCCGTTGTTTACCTGCCATTGATAAGTAATTCCACTTCCCTGGACAGCTGCGCTGAATGATGCAGGATCACTTGGACATACATAAACATCAACCGGTTGTTGAGCAATGAAAGGAGAAGTTGTAATGTTAAGTGCTACAGCATTTGTTGTTGAGCTATTTACACATATTGAACCCGAAATAATACACTGGTATTGGTTTCCATCCATTCCGGAAGTTACGCCTGCAACAGTTAATGTTGCTGAAGTTGCTCCGCTGTAAGCACCACCATTGCTGATGTTTGCAAAACCGCTGCCGCTATCTTCCTGCCACTGATATGTTAAACCTGAACCGGTTGCAGTAGTAGTAAACACTGCGTTATCGCCTTCACAAATACTTTGCGAAACTGGTTGAGTAATAACATTTGGTGAAGTTGTTTCAGTTAGAGTAGCAATATTTGAAGTACTATTAGAAGTACAGTTTATAGTTCCTGTAACAACGCACTGATATTGATAACCGTCCATACCTGATGTAAACCCGGTAATATTAAGCGTGTTGGTTGTAGCTCCGCTGTAAACACCGCCATCAACTACGTTTGCAAAACCGCTGCCGTCATCAACTTGCCATTGATACGTTAAACTTGTTCCTGAGGCACTAACACTGAAAACAGCATTATCACCAACGCAGGAAGCATAATCAACCGGCTGTGTGTTTATGGTTGGTGAAGGATTTTCGGTGATTGTTACTGTGGTTGAAGATGTAACTGTTAAACAAGTTGCTCCTGTAATTACGCAGTTAAACTGATAGCCGTCTAATGAAGGAGGAACTCCTGTCAATGTAAGTGTATTGGTAGTAGCACCGCTGTAAATTCCAACGTTGTTTACGTTTACAAACCCGTTTCCGTCATTAACCTGCCACTGGTAAGTGAGGCCTAAACCCAAGGCAGCAAGTGTAAAGGATGCGTTGTCACCTGGACAAACCTGAACATCATTTGGCTGTTGCGTAACCTGTGGAAAATCATAAACCCTTAATGAATCAGAGTATGAGGCATCACATCCATTTCCATCGTTGTAAGTATAGGTTACGGTTTGAACCCCCAACCCTGCAAGACTTGGATAAAAAGCATTTCCGCTTACTCCATTTCCGCTGAACACACCACCTGCAGGAGTTCCGGTAAGAACAAGTGCAGGTTGGTCAATACAAATATCTGCAATACCTGTGAAGGTAACAGTTGGTGTATCATTAACTAATGTTGTTCCTGTGATTGAACTTGCACAGCCGAAAATGTCAGAGAAAGAATAGGTGATAGTATATGGTCCGCCAACACCTGCTAATGCTGCATCAAATGTTGCAGTTCCGTCTGAGTTGTCTGTAATGCCTGACCCTGTGAATGAACCACCGGGAGCATGACTACCGGTTAAAGTTACAACTGAAGCATCTACACAATATGCAGCATTAAGTCCGCTGAATGCTACAACAGGTTGTGGATGAACAACAGTCTGTTGTGTCTGGCTTCCTGCACAACCGTTCCCATCTGTGTAAGAATAAACTATGCTATAAGAGCCCCCTATTCCAGCTTGAGTAGGACTGAACTGTGCTATTCCTGTTCCTACGTTTGTTATTCCAGGTCCTGAAAAAGTTCCTCCTGATTGATTGCCGGTAAGTAACACAGCAAAATCATTAACGCAATAATCACCGGCTAAACCAGAGAAGCTAACTGTTGGAACAGAAATTACTGTTACTGGTTGTGTAGAAGTATTGGTGCAATTGTTTCCATTAGTATAGGTGTAAGTAATAGTGTAAGGTCCGCCAACACCAGCTGTTGAAGGTGTAAAAACTCCGGCACCGGTTACTCCCGGTCCACTAAAAGTTCCACCTGATGGACTACCGGTTAAAGTCACTACTGCGGCATCTAAACAATATTGGTGAGGAACATTAAAACCTGAAAAAGAAACTGTTGGTAACGAGTTTACGACAGTAGATTGCTGAGTGCTGTTGGTACACCCGTTTACATTAGTATAAGTATAGGTAATGGTATAGCTATTAGCACCTGTTGAAGGTGAAAATAAGCCCCCGGAAGTAACTCCCGTGCCTGAGAAAGTTCCTCCTGCAGGAAAACCTGTTAGCTGAACAGGTGAATCGCTGGTACAATAGGATGCAGCTAGTCCGCTGAAGGTTACCGAAGGCAATGCAACAACTTGAACGGATTGTGTCTGTGAGCTAACACAACCATTGCCATCTGTATAACTGTATGTAATACTAAGAACTCCTGCACCTGCAGTTGAGGGGTTGAAGTTTGCATTACCACTACCTAAGTTTGTAATCCCGGGACCTGAATATGTTCCCCCATTCTGATTTCCATCTAATGGTACAGGTGTTGTTTGACTTACACAATATGGACCGCTAAGTCCTGTGAATGATACAGAAGGAAGCCCTGTAATAACAACCGTTTGTTGCGCTGTATTAGTACAACCGTTACCATCAGTATAGGTATATGTAAGTGTGTTATTACCAACTGCAGCATTAGCCGGGGTAAAGGTATTTCCTGAAACCCCATTTCCGCTGAAAGTTCCCCCTCCCGGTGCTGCAGAAAGAGTAACAGGTGTAGTTTGACTTGCACAATATGGACCGCCCGGAGCTGCAAATGAAACACCCGGGAGAGGGTTAACAGAAACCGAAGTAGAAGCACAAGTTGTTGTATTACATGTTCCCTCTGCTCTTACAAAATATGTTGTAGAAGAGGTTGGGCTTACAGGAATTGAAACTCCCTGACCAACCAAAGTGCCGCCACAACTGCCAGTATACCAGTTCCACGTAGCACCTGTTCCAAGTGAGCCTGTGACAGAAAGGGTGCTTGATTGACCGACACAAATTGTAGTTGGCGTTGCTGTTGCGCTTGATACCGAAGAATTACTTTGAACGTTGACCGTTACTGAAGCGCATGCTGTTGTATTACAAGTGCCGACAGCTCTTACAAAATAAGTAGTAGTGGCACTTGGTGAAACCAAAATTGAAGTTCCTGTTCCTAAAAATGTTCCTCCGCAACTGCCAGAATACCAATTCCAGGCAGCTCCGGAACCCAAGCCTCCTCCACTTACAGAAAGTGTTGTGGATTGTCCGGGGCAAATAGGATTTAATGTTGTTCCTATGCTTGAGGGTGCTATTGAAATTGAATTTACAGATATAATCTGGCTAGCTGTGCAGTTACCAATTGTATACGAAACGGTATAGTTACCTGCTGTTGCAGGAGCTGTAAAGGTGGTTCCCGATACGCCTGTGCCGCTCCAGGCACCTCCGCTCTGGTCCGCGGTTAGTCCCCGTGTTTGACCAGGACACATGGCGGCATTGGAAGAGGTGATGGTAGCCGGATTTTGTCTGAATTTTAAGATGGCGGATGTTGCGCCATTATATTGCTGACAATTGAAAGCATTAACAATCGCAATGTGGTCACCTGTATAAGTTGCAGTCCAAGTTAAAGATGCAGCCGTTCCTCCACAATCAGGTCCGTTATCATCATTACCTGCCCTATATGTCCAGGCAGGGTTAGCATCATAAATTGATATCTGAGTATCAAAACTGCTTCCGCAGGTACTGATGGTATAGTTAGCTCCTGCATAAGCGGTAAAATAGGTATAATTTCCGCTTCCTACTGGGATATTCCCTGTAAAAGAACCGCATGGAATGGAAGGATAATTTGCTCCTGAACTTGTGTTCCAGCTGCAGGGTTGCGAAGAGACTGTTTGGTTAAACGTAAGAAGGAAAACTCCTGAAAGTACTAATGAAGCTATAACGCGTATAAATTTATTCATATCAGTTGTTGGATTTTTAGGTGCTTTGTTGTTGAAAGAGCAATTTTAGGGCTAAATGAGCAGATTACCAAATTAAATTGTCAAAAACTTAACGATTCTTCTGATTTGCTCTTGAGAAAAATAGATCAGCATTTTTTTGATCTCCAAATTCTTTATAAATATTAGCCATTGTCAAAACCAGATTTCTATCTGCCGGATTTATTAAATATGCTTTTTCAAAATAAATCATGGCATTCTTTTTATCGCCCATTGTAAAGTAAGTTTTGCCGATATTTACAAGCGGATCATATTTGTTTGGCATTTTTTTTACGGCTAATAAGTTAATTTGAATTGCTTTTTCAAATTTCTTTTGCAGAAAATATCCTTCGCTAAGTGAAGTGTAAACCTGAATATTTGAACTGTCAAGGGAAAGAACTTTTTCAAAACATCTTACAGCTTCTGGATAATTCTGTTTTTTTGAAAAAACTGCTCCCGCTTTTATCCATGCAGTAACGTAGGTGGAATCAATTTCAATTGCTTTTAAAAATGCAGGTAACGCATCGTCATAATTATTCAACAGTATATAAGTCTGCCCAAGATCATGCCATGCAAAATCGGCTTTAGGATATAATTCTACTGCTCTTTTGTAATGCGTTATTGCCTCATTCAGATAACTTTCTTTTTCAGACTGATTTTTAGATTTAAAAGAGCGTTCAACAAGATGAAAGGCAAGAAGATTGTTTGCCTGAACCGATTTATCAAGATGTTTTATATCATTCCTCATTAAGGTTACAGGTTCTTTCCATTGCAAATTTCTTGAAAATGTTTTAACTGAATACAATAGCAAAACAGCAATAATGATAAGTGCTTTATTGGTAAAATTAAAACGTGGTGCTGCGGATTTAATATCTGTTCCGGCTATCCTTAAAAGTGAATAACCAATGGCAATACAAAATCCTGCTGAAGCTACAAAAGCAAGCCTGTCTCCCATAACACCGGCAACAGGCACAGTCAAGTTTGAAAATTCTGAAATACATATTAAATAGAAAAATATTCCATAAGAATATATTGGGTGTGTTTTAAAAAAATATACTGCAGATCCTATTAATATTAAATGGATAAGAATTGAAAATAAAGATAGAACGTTGGTCCAGGGTACTGGTGTTATATATGCGTAACCATAGTAAAAACCGAGTTTGTAAGGAAATACCGATAAGCGTAAATATTCTGCCAAAACAGTAAATGAAGTTCCAATTTTTACAGTAAGCGGATCAGAATATTTAAGAGGCATTTCAACGTAGTTTAGCTCACGGCCTGAAGCCGGCACAATTTTTATCTGCTCAAGTGATACTGTTGCTTCTTCAATTTTATTTATTATTTTTTTCTGAGGAAATCTGTTGCTGTTAATAGTAAAATAGATAATCATAACAGGAACAAATGATAAAGCAAAAAAAGCAGATGAACGATTTTTTATTAGATCAGGCTTAAAATGGAGAAACAGTAAAATAAAAACAATAAAAATAGCAGAATATGTGGCAAATTCAAGTATTATCTGTGGTGAAAGAAAAAGGAAAAAAATTATAATTAAAGATAAGACGGATAAACTTATAACTCTTTTTTTTAGTTCATAAAAGGCAAAGAAGAATAAGGGTAACAAAATAATTAACGGAACAACCGACTTAATTCTGAAGATGAAGAACAATCCTATAAACAAGAATAAAATAATCAGGGAAATTAAGTCTCTTGTTTTTTTTCCGTCTGTGAAATAAATTGACAGTCCAACAGCTAACAGTAAAACAAGAAAATCTGCCGCCAGATAAAAATAAGATAATGTAGCTATAAAAATCAAAAGACTATACAATATTCGAAAGTGGCTGTCTCTTGAAAAAAAAAGAAAAAGAAGACTAAGGAAAAGCAGGTATATGACAATCATTATCCTGTAATCATTATAACAGAAAAATAAGGCTAAAAGCAAACTGAAAGGAATTAATGTCCACTGAAATTTAGGATTATATTTTAAGGAGGTAATCTCTGATCCTGTAAAAAATGTTTTAGGAATTTGGCTTGTAGCACTGAAAGCACTTTTAATAGACTCCACTAATAGCTGCTTTTTAAATAAAATTAAATGTAGTACAGATGGAATTAAAATTGGAAGTAATGCAAAAAATATTTTCTGATAAATGCTATTTAACGGCCAGAAAAAGGCTAAGCTAATTGAAAGCGGGAGGGAAATGAGAAACAATCTGGAAAGACTTACTGACCTGAATAACACGTGAGAAACAGGGATTATAATAGCAAATGGCAAAATGCTTTTTTTTGAAAGCAATGCAAAAACAAAAAAGAAAACAAATAGAAGATAGTATTTATACTTTGGCGTTTCAATGAATAACAATGAATAGTATAAGGATAAAACACCTCCTGTGAAACAAAGTAATTCATCACGATTTTTGATGCTTGCAACTGCTTCGGTATGCAAGGGATGGGCTACAAAAAGCAGTGTTATTGTAAACGATAGAAGATAATTATACTTATTAAATAATTTAGAGAGTGTAAGAAACAAACCCAATGACAATAACACATAAATAAGTGTATTAATCAAGTGATTTACATGTGCATTATCTCCAAATAGTTGATGCTCCAATGCAAAAGATGCCAGTGTTACAGGACGGTCTTCATATTCATTGCCAG